>NZ_CAWQMW010000134.1:0-37277 GCF_963895965.1 Xenorhabdus sp. PB30.3
ACGTGCCCAAAAAGGATTGTTTAGGGATGAGGCAGGAAAAATCGAAAGATAAGGATTTATAATGAAGGCAACAAACCGCGTTATTTTCAACGCGGTTTGTCAGCAGTCTGACCACCCGTTATACGGGTGGTTATGATTGCTCGTCGTAAGGCTGCAAATGATAAATCTATTAGAGTATATGTATCTAATGAACTGAAGCTACAGTTGCAAAAAATGTGCAAAGTAGAGGGGATATCTCAAGGTGAGATGATTAGTCGCTTAATCGAAAGAGCCAGTGCGGATCACAGTCCGAATGATGTCAAGTCATAGCTTTCTTGAGAGCAGGGCAAACGGGTCTAAATTATACTGACGTAAATCCGGCCATAAGGACTTTCCACAGATAGCCATTATCCCAGCCTGCTTTTCGACGTTTGGTTTTCACTCCTACTTTAACCGTTTTCTCATTTTTCAGCAGATTAAGGGTTATTTTATTCATGATTGCTATATTTTCAGCAGCGTGACCACTTCTCAGGCGTAGACTATCTTCACCAAAACTGACATCCAAGTGCCAGTGCAGTTTATTTTCAATATGCCAATGGCTGCGTATCGCCCACGCGATAAAGTCCGCTGATTTATCACGGTGACTGGTAATATAGTAGCGCCGTTCATAACTTTCGGGTTTCCCCTGCTCTTCACGCCAGCTTTCCATCATCGCGATACCGCCCAGCGTATGCCATTTAGGATGCCGTTCCCGCAACCACTGGATATCATTAACCAGCCACAACTGACGCTGTTCGATACGACCGTGATCACCCTCCGTACTTCGGGTTTGGGTATGCGCCGTTCCGGTAAAATGATCGGCCAACTGAGTCTCTAAAAAGAGTTTGATATCGTCATGAAATTCGCACTGATTGCCTTTTAATGCCAGTACATAATTTCCCTGGCTCTCAACAATCTGGTCAGCGATTTTGTATTGGCAACCCATCGCGTCAATCGTCACCGTCGAACCACTAGTATCCAGCAACGCCAGCAATTTTGGGATCGCCGTAATTTCGTTTGATTTATCCGATACTTTTACCTGACCAAAGCAGAGCTGGTTCGCCACTGACTAGGCACTGACCAAATGAAGCGCCGGTGCACCATTGGCTTTATCGAACGTTCCTCGCAACGTTTTGCCATCCAAGGCAATGATGTCATCGGAGATTTCGGCTAAGCTGTTCACCCATTGAGTAAAAGCGCGCTCAAATTCTTGGGGATCAAGCCGGTTTATCACATCGTTAAAGGTATCATGGCTGGGGATACCATTGGGCAGCTCCAGAAATTGCCGAAACCAATCTTCTTTGGATTTAGCGTATTCTTCAATCTCATTGAATCCTTCGCAACCACACAGCACGGCACAAATCGAGAGAGTCAGAATATCGATGAGCGCATACCGTTTAGTTCGATTAACACGCGGATCGGTGAGATGCCCAAAGGCATGGCTGAGGGTTGTTTGCATGGCAATGTCTAGGGTTATCACTGATAAAGTACGGATTATAAATCACAAATAGCGCCCCATCCTATTTCTTTGTACCAAATGTACTCAATCAATCACGTTGCTCAATTTAGACCCGTTTGCCCTGTTCTTGAGAGTTTATTCTTCCGGTGCTAGTATGAATATTGTTTAATTTTTGTTTACTAATTTTATTTTTTTGATAAGTATAGATAGAGTATTGGTGGGAACAAAAGCGATTATAAAGGCTTATTGAATTTTTTGTTTCACAGTGCTAGCTTATCAGGGTTTTTCATTGGTCAGTCACGCCGAAAGGTGACTAAATGCGGGCAGTTAATAATGTGGTTAACTAACCGTTAAAAAGAAGAAACCCCACAATCTGCATCAAACTTGGCGGCTTGCATCAGATATATGGGGTATACTTGCAGAAATCGAATTAGTGGTTTCTGCATAGGAGTATAGAACGATGAGACTTCTATTGCAACTTTTTGATCCCCGCCATAAGTGCAGGGGATGTGTTTAAAAATCAACACACCCAATCAACATTTGATCCTTCTGTTCGTCGGCGTGGTGAATCTAATGCGTTACGACGGGGACAGTCGAAAATTCACCGGCGTTATACCCCGAAACAGGATATCAATATTCCCAAAGGAACGCCTGCTCGGTTATCCCGAACCCTGAAAAGCCATGACTGGCGGCGGGATAGTGACCTTATCGCGCTTCGTCAAAAGGGCTATATGCCGTATTCCGAACGAAAAAATCCGCACTATGTGCCAAAGCCTATGCGCGTCAGTACGCGCTCTGAAAGTCGTGAAGCTTTGACTTCATTATCACTGGCCTTTGTAGCAAATGCAGATTTTTTCCCCGGTCATGATTATCTGTTTGAAGTAATGGTGCCTTTTGAATTTATCGCTAAGGCAATGGGCGTGCTGCATGAATATGAAAACGGGCGTAAATCGTATGATGTAGCACTTCATGCGCTTTCAGTCCTTGAGCAAATGGGGCAAATTGTCGTTCATCGGGATAAAGACCGTGATGCGGGCCAAAATAAGCCGATGAGAATTTGGTTGAAACCAGAATTTTTCATGTCCAAAGGTATTCCTCGTAACGAAATCCGCCAGAATTTAATTGACTTCCAAAACTGGGCTATAAAAAGTGGTCAGCTTGAGAATCTGGAAAAAAAATACCAACGTCATTTATTGAACATGGCGCGATTGGGCATTGATGTAGTAAATAAACATGCGTTGCGCCAGCTACTGAAAAAGATTAAACGCTCAGTGGTTGCTCAGGATTTACAGGAACAGAAAAACGAAGCGCTGAGACACATCGAAGACAACATTGAGACTTTGGATAACCAAATGGAAAATCTGGAAGCCGAACTTGAGAAAACGCGGCGTTCAGTGGAGAATCTACATAAAAAGGACAAATCAGATTCAATCTACTGGCGTATGTTTGTCAAATGGCAAAAAACAACAACACCGGTTGCTGTCCATTATGCAAAAAACAAATTAAAAGAGCAGAATCCTCATATAAGCGAGTACTCAGAACAATTTTACCGATTGTTACTTGAGCAAGAAGGCATCATCTTTACTTAACTGAATACTTCTTTGATGACTCATCAGAATAACCGTGCCTAGCGCGGTTTTGGTGTTTCACTCAGCGAGAAATCGCGATTGTTTCTTACCCGTTTCACTCATCTATTTTTGTCTCTATTTCTAACTTGTGCATCTGAAATCGATTCTCTGCTTAAAATTTGCCACTAGGTGTAAAAATAAAACTATTAACTTCGAATAAGAGTTTTAGGGATTTATTAATTTCGAAGCTTATTTCTGAACAAAACAAGCCTTATAAATAAGGAATAAACAGTGGAGTTGAGCCTAAAGGCTACAACTCTCAATAATTAGCCCCTTTCACTTCGTTCAAGGGAAAAGTTCAATATATAACGTCCCGTAAGCGGTCGTAACCGCCCGCCAACGCGCAGATACGCCACGCCTACGCCGTGACCACTGCGTGCCTCCGGCAGAACTCATTAACCCCAAACCCATCTAAAAAGTTTTCTGCTTAGTAGGGCAAGGAGATTTCGACCCCCCATTAATTCCCTCTTGGCCTCGGCGGTTCAACTTTCTTATCCCCATTAAGTTATGAGGAGCCGCCTTTCATTCGCTTCGCTCATAAAATCAACATGATTTGCAAATTATTACACCTACTAATTGATTTTAAAGTAGCACCTGTTACTATAGTACTTGTTACCACTCGGAGGAAATTTGTGGCGTTCTATAAAATCTCATCGTTCAAAAAAAGCACGAAGAAAATTAACATTTCTGATCAACAGTTATTGAATGCTGCAAAAGAAGTTAAGAGTGGGAAGTTTGAAGCCGATCTAGGTAGTGGAGTCATTAAAAAACGAATAGCAATTGGCGGAAAAGGTAAAAGTGGTGGGGTAAGGGTCATCATCTTCTTTAAGGTTAATAACCATCTCTTTTTTGCTGATGGCTGGACAAAAAGCACCATTAACTCTAAAAGTACAAAAGAAATCGAGGATGATGAATTGGAAGCATATAAACAGCTTTCCAAACTTTTCCTTAGCTATACAAACGATAAGATCAATGAGTTAATAACACATGGTATCTTAGAGGAAATTATCTGTGAGTAATAAATTAAACAATATGCTTGAGTTAGCCAAAGAACTACACGCTGTTGATGCTGCACCGAAAAGTTTGGTTAATGATCTCAAAAAAGCCGTTAATACACGGAAAATCAACGATAAGATTAAAGCTGTTACTATGATGACAGGAGCTGAGATAAAGCAACTGCGTGCGCAACATGGAATGTCTCAAGCTATGCTGGCTCTGGCATTAGGAATGTCAAAAGAAAGCATTTCTAAATGGGAACGAGAAGAAAAAAAACCAAGTGGTCCGGCTCTCAGAATGCTCCGTATTCTTGAACGACGTGGCCCGGAAATTTTATTGGTTTAGCTGAAAATAAGATGGGGTTCTACGCCGGAACCGCCGAAATTTGAGACCATAAAAATCTGTGGAACATTTATGCGGCTGCCGATTCTGTCCAACAATGCTCCGTTCCGTCATTTAATTTTATGCCCAGATACCAATGCTCAAATTGGGTTTTCAAATCATCATTCAGTACGGCTGTGCGTGTCTGGATTAAATAATGTGCATCTTGCTGGCTCCATTGCATCTGCTGCTTTTTCACCATTCGTTTAGCAGGGGTTGTAAGCCGGAATCCCAGAAAATTCCGTCACGTTGATTTCTCCCCTCCAGACCCGTGAATTTATCGTCACTATTCCTTTCAAAATATCCCTACAGAAGATGATTGTGTTGTCCGGAAAACGAACGTTAGCTGTAGCGGCTCGCAATCAACTTTTGTCGACCCACACTAAGTGAAAATGAAATTCCCCCCATTATTGCACTTGGCGTACCGTTTGAGTATACCCCAAGAAGACAGCCCGATGAGACAGATTTTGTGTCTTATTAGGGTTGTTTTTGTCTCATCCACATGCTACGTTTCATTCATCTAAAGGTAAATGAGACACTTTCCCCATTATGGCACTTTATGGCTATGCCCGCGTATCAACTAATGATCAGGATCTCGCCCTACAGTCACAAATGCTTCGTGCTGCCGGCTGTGAAATCATCCGAGCCGAAAAAGCCAGCGGAACCCGACGGGATGGGCGGAATGAACTGCAATTGTTGCTGGATTTTTTGCGTCCAGGCGATACGCTTATTGTCACGCGTATAGATCGTCTGGCGCGTAGCATCAAAGATTTGCAGGATATTGTTTATGCCTTAAATCAGCGGGGAATTACCCTTAAAGCGACAGAACAGCCTGTCGATACACACACGGCAGCCGGAAAAGCTTTCCTCGATATGCTGGGTGTCTTCGCTGAATTTGAAACTAATCTTCGCCGTGAACGTCAACTGGAAGGGATTGCGGCGGCAAAAGCGCGTGGTGTGTACCGTGGACGGAAGTCATCCATTGATTCTGCTGAAGTGTACCGTCTGTATGTAGTGGAAAAAATGGGAGCTACGGCGATTGCCCGTCAACTTGGTATTGGACGGGCCTCAGTTTATCGTGTGTTAGATAACTATGGGCAGCCGGCGTAAATCCATTCCTGTCGACTCCTTGTTGCAATTACGGCAACGGCTAGACCGCCTGCCGCCCAAAAGCCCGGAACGAGCAACACAAATTGCGGCGATCGTGCAGCTGTACAGCGTTTCCGTTACCACGGTTTATCGGGCGCTTCACTTTGCTCTTAAGCCACACTCGGTTCACCGGTGCGACCATGGTATGATACGCATACTCACCCGGAACTCAGGTATATAGAAACCCGGTGTGCTTCACTGATGTCTTATGGATTGACCGCTAATCTGCTCAAAGATATTCTGCCAGTAGGAGAACACTGTAATGCCGCCACAGTCAGAAATCATCTTTGCCAGACAGCCAAGAGACAAGAGGCCGAATTAGAGGGGTTACCTGATTTTCTCCCCGGTGAGCTCCGAGAATGGGAAAAATTACCCTAACCGGGAAAACCGATGACGGTGGGCATTGATGGAGGCTACGTCAGAAACTGGGACGACCGAAAACACCATTTCGAAGTCATCGCCGGAAAATCATTCGCGGCTCATGTTCCGACCAAACGCTTTGGTTTTGTGCAATGCCTGGAAAATCATCCCCGAAGAAAACTCATTGCCCAGTTATCTTCACAGGGAATGCAGGCGAATCAACAAATTACTTTCGTATCAGATGGCGCTGATAACCTCAGGGAGCTGCAATTTAATTTGTACCCTGAATCCCAGCACGTGCTCGACTGGTTTCATATCACGATGCGCCTGACCGTATTAAAACAATATGCTAAAGCGGTATCTAAAAACGCCCCTGAACTCGGTGCAGAATTATTGGCCTCGTTAACCCGTACAAAAGGGTATCTCTGGCATGGAAATGTAATTAAGGCATTAGAACACCTGGATGACTGTGTTGCGATGTGTGATGAGGATATCTCGCATTATGATAATAAGAAATCCTTGTCAAAACATCTCGATGAAATGTACACCTATATTGAAAATAACCGCATGATGATCCCGAATTACGGTGAAATGTACCGATATGGCGAACCGATTTCCTCTTCATTTGTTGAATCGACAATCAATGAAGTCATCGCTAAACGGATGGTGAAAAAGCAGCAGATGCAATGGAGCCAGCAAGGTGCACATTATTTAATCCAGACACGCACAGTCGTACTTAATGATGATTTGAAAACCCAATTTGAGCATTGGTATTTACACAGCCACTTTGTATGCGCTGAGCTTTGTGCTTTAATGCCCATAAACACCTTTCCTTATTTGAGTTACGAATATTAGCTTGAACATCTATATCGTAACGGAAAGGTGTTTTTCTTGGTATAACCTTTGAACTCCACCCGCAAAGCGGGTGGTTTTATGTTTAAGACGCTAACGCGACTTAAACTGGCTAAAGCCATAAATAAAACGCCCGGCAAACGCCGGGCGCTTGTCATCAGTTTATCGTGGGCAGCCCTATGCACTCCGCCAGGTCATCGAGGGCTTGATACAGGGCATCGATATCAGCCGTCGTGTTATATAAATAGGCGGAGGCTCGCAGGATCTCTCCGCCGGCCAGGGCGCCGACGAAAGGTTGAGCGCACAAGTAACCGCTGCGGCACATGATGCCGTAGGCGTCGCTGAGCAAGCGGGCGATTTCTCCGACCGAAACGCAGTCCGAGAACTTGAAGGCACCTATGGCATGGCGGTTTTCACTGTCGGCGGGGCCGATAAGCTTGAGATAAGGGCGGGAGGCCGCCCCGGAAAGCAGCGCGTTGACCAGGCCTCTGTCGTGTTCACGCCGCGCCGTCTCATCGAAGCCGGCTAACAGATGAAAAGTCGCGCCGGCGCCGATGACGGAAGCAATCGCCGGTGTGCCTGCTTCAAGATGATAGGGCGCCCGGCGATTTACCTGACCATCGGCATCCACCCAGTCAACCGTGCCGCCACCGAATTGCAGCGGTTTAAGTGCGTCGAGGAGATGCCGGTTGGCGTACAAAAAGCCCAACCCGGTTGGCCCCAGCATTTTGTGTGCGGAGAAGGCGACAAAGTCGGCGCCCAGCGTATGGAGGTTGAGGCAGCCGTGCGGCAGAGACTGCGCGGCGTCCAGTACGATAACGGCATCGCTTTGCGTGCGGATCATCTCGATCATTCGCTCAATGGGGTGAACAACGCCGGTGACATTGGAGCAGTGCGTCAAGGCAACCACTTTCGGCCGTTGCGCGAGCAGCGTCTGGAAATGATCCAAATCAATCCTTCCATGATCATCGGTTTGGATGAACCTCAGGGTGGCCACTTGTCGCCAGGGCAAGAGTTGGGAATGATGCGAATCGATACCGGCGATAACCAGATCCGATTTTCTCAGCTCCAATCCTTGCGCCACGATGTTCAGAGCATGGGTCGTATTGTGGGTAAACACGACTTCGTTGGCCTGCGCGCTGATATAATCCGCTACCGAGTGGCGCGTGGCTTCATAGGCGTTAGAGGCCTCGTCGGAGAGACGGTGTTTGCCGCGATGGATATTGGCGCCGTTCTGACTGTAATACTCCGTTACGGCATCAATCATGACGCGCGGCTTTAAGGTTGTCGCAGCGCTGTCGAGATAGTTGAGAGGCCGTCCGTCTATTTCCTGCATCAGCGCAGGGAACTGACTGCGTTCAATAAAATGATTCGTCATGGATGGGATGCCCCGTTATATCTGGAAATGCAGGATTGGAATTTTCCGCTGCGTTCGCAGGCGATGTAATCCACGGCTTCGAAAATGATGTCGCGGGTTTGGCAAAGTGCGCTGATGCGCTGTTGCAACGCGAGCAGCTCGGGCGATGACGCTTGATTGGGGATATAGCGAAAACGAAGATTTCCAACCTCGTCTTGTTCCAGCTTATACAAATTAATCGCCGGGCAGTCGGCCACCGCCAGATCGACGTCGGCAGGCGTCACAATCGCCCCGTTTTTACCGATGACGTTATGGGTGGCGCGCCCTTCGATGGTGACCAATGGCAAAGCGGCGCCACAGCTGCAGGATTCTGACGACAGGCGGTACAGGTCGCCGGTGGCGTAACGAATGCGCGGTAGCAAGCTGTCGTCGATGGTGGAAATGACCAACTCGCCGATCTCATCTAAGGCCGATTCCCGCTCCCCGCTTAAAAACTCCAGGAAAAAGTCTTGGTTGTTGATATGCAAACAGCCGTGGTGGCATTCGAAGCCGAGGTAACCCAGCTCCGACATGCCCAGCATGTTGCCAATCGGCGTTTCGTCACCGAAGAAGCGTCGAATTTGACGTCGTGCAACCTGCGTCAAATGGGTATAGCCGCAAACGATATGCAGCTTGTTGGTGGTGACAATGTTGCGGTCCAGCTTGTCGGCCTCTCGAATTAAAAAGGCCAAATGCGTCGGGTCCACCACCAAAATTTCCGGATCGTAGGCGGCGATTTCGTCCAGTGCTTGGTTGATCATCCTGGCCGGGGTCGCCAATAAATCGTGAGCGACAGGCAAGACCAGCGTGCCGTCGGCCAGCGTGCGTTCCTCCATGGTCGTCAGGCCGATGCCGCACTCGACGTCGGAGCAATTGGGAGGGGCATAGCGGCAAATGCGCGGCCGGTCACCAGGGCGCCACAGCGCATTGAAGTTCGCATTGACGCCCATGCTGGTAGCCTGCCGCCGCGCCAGGTCATAGGAAAGGATCGCGCTGTTCAAGCGCTCTCCTGAGGTCCCCGAGCTTTGAAAGCGCATCACATGCGGCCCGGTCAGCGTGAATCCGGCAGCTAAAACCCCTGACGGATAGTTGCACCGATAGTGCAGCTTGCGGGTGACGGGGATGCGTTTAAAGTCCGCTAGGGTTTTAATGTCGTCGGGCCGAAGGCTCGACGTTTCCATGTGAGCTTTAAAAAATTTCACATTTTCATAGGCGTACGCCACTTCACGGCGCACATCTTTAAATGAACCCGATTCGCTCATGTCATTGCCACCATAATGTTGCGCGGCGGTGTAAACGGCCGCCGGCCGTGGGAAATGGTTTCGTTATCCAAAATCAGAATGTCACCCTGTTCCCAGTCGAACAGGATTTCTTCTTGTTGATAGGCTTGTCGAATCAGTGCCAGATCTGTTGACAGTATGGGGCTGCCGTCGCCAAGCAGTGCATTACGCGGTAGCTCATGCTCGGCGAATTCGCGTCTTAACTCACGTTCCGCTTCCGCCGGCAGATTGCTGATGTGGAACAGATGCGCCTGATTAAACCAGATCCCCGCACCCGTTCGCGGGTGAGCGAGGGTCGCCTGACAAATTTGGCGCGTGCGCAGTCGTCCTTCACCCAGCCATTGACATTGGATGTCGTTCGCCTGGCAATACGCCTCAACCTCCGCCTGGTTTCCCGTTTGGAATACCTGCTGCCAACTGAGATCCAAACCCTGCCCAAAATTGCGCACGTACATCACGCCGTGGGCTTCAAAACGTGCACGCAGGTCCTCCGGTAGGCGCGCATAGACGCCCTGACTGTCGGCAAGCGGCGTCTGCCCCCGATCGCCTGGTTTGACGGCGCAGTGGAAAAACAACCGCTTGGGCCAACTGCGGGTGTAGGACATCTCATTATGTTGGGGAATATGCTGGTCGGCCGGATACTCGGTCGAGGTATATATCCCTTCGCTGATATTGCTGCGCGGCGTGGAGCGGTGAGTGTATCCCAGCAATGCGCCGGCCGATGTTTGCACAAAGGCGCGAAAAGCCTCGACATCTGCGACTTTGAAGCCGCGCAGCAAAACGGCGCCAGACTCGGCTAACAAGCTATCTATATAATCCCAGCTGTTTTGCCCCCACTCGGGGGCGGATAGGTTGGCTAGCGCCGGGCGCAACATGACACCTTTAGCGCCGGCATGGGTCAGTGGTGACGCGGTGACCAGACTGGTGACGGATACGCCTTGGCTCTGGCGCCGTCGGGCGAATAAACCGCTTGTTGTTTCGTTCATATTGCCAGTTCCTGAGAGTGACGTTGTTTATCAATGTTGCGGCTGAGGCCGGCTACGGTCGCATCCATAAACACGCTGCGCAGATTGAACGGAATATCGAAGGTGGAACGGATTTGAGCGACCAACTTTGTGGCGATCAGCGAATGCCCACCGATGTCGAAGAAGTCGTCGTGTATGCCTACACGGTTGGCCAGCAGCAACTCCTGGAAAATGGCCGCGACACTTTTTTCCGTTTCGCTTTGCGGCGCGACATAGTCATCGGCGTTGGCGGCGATAAGCGTATCCGGTGCCGGTAGCATGCGGTGATCGACTTTGCCGTTGTGGTTTAACGGGAAGCGGGAGAGCGACACGATTTGTGAGGGGAGCATGAAATCCGGCAGGTAAGCGGCGAGATGCTCACGCAGCCAATCGGCATTGCCGTTGTCGCCGCTTTGCAGGACCACGTAAGCCAACAGATGCGCGCTGCCGGATTCGCCTTGTTCAACGACGCAGCTGTCCAAAACCTCCGCATGTTTGCGCAGCGTGCTTTCTATTTCGGCCGGTTCTACCCGGAATCCGCGGATTTTCAACTGACGGTCGATACGGCCAAGGAACTCCAGGCTGCCATCGGGAAGCCGGCGAACTTTATCCCCTGAACGGTAAAGCCGGGCATTGGAGCGCTGGCTCCAGGGATCGGCGATAAAACGGGGACGCTGATCTTCAGCGCTCTGCACGTAGCCGCAAGCGACCGTTTCGCCGCCAATATATAACTCACCCGCGACGCCCATGGGAAGCAATGCGCCATGCGGGTCGACGACATAGCAGCGGGCATGCGGCAAGGGGGTACCGAGGGGAACGGTGGAAGCCAGCCTGGCGTATTTATCCGACGCTACCTGCTGCGCAATGGCGCCCACGCAGGTTTCGGTTGGCCCATAATGGTTGTAGATGCGACAACCGTTCGCAAAATCGTTGAACAGGCGCCACATCCCCCAACTTAACACCTCGCCCCCCAGCAATAAGGCCTTGCCAGGCATCAGGCGCGCTGGCGCGTCCGCCAGCGCGAATAGAGATGCCATATGAGAAGGGGTCAATTTGAGGACGTCATACTCGCTTTGCTCCATATAGCGAATTTGCTCCTGAATATCCTCGGCGTATGTGAACGGTGAGATGTCGATGCAGCCACCGGTGACCAGTGCGGGGAACAGGGTAGTATTGCCCAAGTCGGTGGTGATGGGGCCAATGGAGAGATAGGTGAGCGCTGCACCCAGTTCCGCACGCTCAATAATGCCGGACACATAGTTCTGCAATTGATGATGAGCGATCTTGACGCCTTTCGGCTCTCCGGTAGAGCCGGAGGTGTAGAGCACATAAGCGAGGCTGTCGGCAGACGCGGTAAATGGCAGCGCGGAGTCATCCAGCACGCCAATGTCATTCCACTGTGCATCCAGCGCCATCACGGGGAGGGTGAGCTGTGCCTGGCGATGTTGCGCTTGAGCGACAAGCATCAGTGCCGGCCTGGTTTGCTTCAGGATGGTCTCCACCCGCTGCTGGGGCAGTTGAGGGTCGAAAGGGACATAGCAGGCTCCGGCTTTGTGGATGGCGATGATAGCCGCCAGCGCCAGATCGCTGCGTTCAAGCATCAGGCCGACCGCTGCGCCCTGTTCCACCCCATTGTTCAGCAAATGGCGAGCCAACTGATTGGTGAAGGCATCCAGCTCGGCGTAGCGCCAAATTCGCGAGTTGTACTTTAACGCCGGCGCATCGGGAGTCTGCGCCGCCTGGCGGCTGAAAGTATGGTACCAACAACCGAGGGCCGGCGATGACGACAGCGCGTTATGGGTGCTTTCAATCAAAATGCGTGTTTCATCGTCAGTCATAAGCGGAAAGCGATCGAGCATGGCCTGCGGTGTCTTGAGCAGCGCCTGCAGCGTGGCGCGGAACGCTTGTTCAATCGTTGCGATCCCTGCCGCATCGAAGACGCCTTGCTGTATCTGCAACTCAAGGTGGAGGCGTTCACCGGCATTCACCTGCAGAGATAATCTGCAGTGTTCCGGTACAGGGATGGCGGTACGGTTTTCCCAATGTAGCAGGGGCGTTTCGATTGCCGACGCCGCATTGAAGAATTGATAGCCGAACTCGCCGGCTGAATGCGCATCACCCGGCTGGCGGCCGTCTTGTTGCTCGCTCAGTCGCAGCGCTTGCTGACAATGTTCAGCGAACTGCAGCAACGTCATGTCAGCGTTGGGCTGCACGATCGTATGCACTGCATATTCGAAGCGACCCAGAGCCTGCTGAAGTTCCGCAAAAGGGCGGCCGGCAAGGTTTGTGCTGAGCGCAACACGGTCGGGATATTCCGCTATGCGCCATAACGCAGCGCTCCAACAAGCGTAAAGCAGAGCGCGAAGGGACAATGCGTTGCCTGTTGCCAGCGCTTGTAGCTGAGATTGTGTTTCCCTCGCCAGCGTTATGGGGCGGCATTGCCTATCCTGGCTGTCGGACTTGAACTCGAGCGGCAGGCGCAAAGAAGAGATGGGCTCGACATGAGCAACGGCGGTTTGCGGGATGAAATCCTCGCGCTGCCATTGGGCAAAATCGACGTATTGTACGATGGGGGACGACGCGCCAGCCTCACCGGCATAGAGGCGGCTCAGCGCCGCCATCATCGCGTCGGCGGAAACATAGTCCAGGCTGGCGGCGGGCAGTGAAATCACCAGCGTATGCCGGTCGGCTGTCATGCGGTAAAGCGCGGCTTTGAGTGGCCGTGCTGTAGCTACGGGGCTTACGCATGCCGATGCCGCTTCTCCCTCGTTGAACGGGTTAACGTCCGAAGGCTCACCGTCCGCCATAATCAGCTCGGGCTGATAGGGTTCATTGATGACCATCAGCACATCGCTGTGTTCTCCCAACACGTTTCTGAACGACGTTCGCAAAATCTCATGTTCATTAATCAGCGTGGTCAAGGCCGCGATTAAACGGTTAGGGTCCAAAGATCCTGACAGAGAATACGTTGCGGTGAAATATTGCGGGCTATTTCGGGTATTTTGCTTAATCAGCTGTTGCTGCTGAAAAGACAGGGGAAACCCTTCCCAGTTATTCTCTGGTAATACCATGTTTTCTGCAGTTTTCATTTTTTTATTACCCGTTAATGGTTTTGTTCCAAATGGACAAGGGTTTTTCACCTAGATATTCCGCGACTAACTCCCAAAACATGCCGTATTCCGCCGGCAGATTTAGGCAGGTGTGATATTTCTGCGTAGGAGTGTGCGCCAGCACGTCCGCCAGTTTTAAGGCTAACAATGCTTGGAAATGACCTAATGAAACGTTGAGTGTTCGGCCGTTCCTACGATCCTTCAGACAAGGTTGTCCTTCCGGTTTGAGGATATTACGGAAGCTTTTACTCAATGATTCGTAACTCATGACGGAGAAGTGATAAACCAGCTGTTCGGCGCTTTCGCCGATACTGGCTCTGACAATTTCCCTTTGAGATGACGGAATGTCACCAATCTCATCAGTATGTAATCCCTGTGTGCCGTATGCGCCGTGAAATAATCCGGATAAGCATATCGTCTCGTCACATTCCATTTCCCTGAGAAGATGGTGTGTTCGTATTAAATGATTCATTAGTGGCTCATCTAAATGAGCCACTTTATGTGCGCCCAACTTCACCAGCTGCGGCTGGTATTGCGCGATAAGCTTGGCATCTGCATCCATCATTTTTTCCTGTCAATAAGATCAGTCGTTGGCGGTGATTCGTTGTTTTCTTTGTTGCATTAGGCGTTGTCGGCCGGAGAGCCGCTGTGCGGTTGCCTGAGACGCGCCCGCTGCATCGTTCTCTATGTGACCGGCCAGCCACTCGGCGAGGCTGCGCAAAGTGGTGTACTGAAAGAGCGTGACGATGGGGATCGTGCGGTTCAGCGCGTTCTCCAGCGTTTTGTGTGTCCTTATCAAGCTGGCGGAGTTACCGCCGAGATCAAAAAAGTTATCCGTAGCGTTCAGTGCCTCGCAGTTAAGTTCGTCCTTCCAGATATCGGCGATCGTCATCTCATAGTGTCCTGACGGGGGGGCGTGCCGATCGCCGGCGCCGTTCATCGTTATTGGCTCCGGAAGCCGCTGTTTATCCAGTTTGCCATTGGCAGTTAAAGGAAATGCTGACAGACAGGTGAATACGGCGGGGATCATGTATTCGGGTAATTTGGTGCGCAGATTGGCGCGTAGCCGTGCAATCGCCTCCTGATTGTGTTCCTCGCTGACGATATAGGCGCACAGCCAGAGGCGATGACGCTCACCTTTAATCACGACGCAAGCGCCGTTTACGCCGGGTTGCGTGAGTAGCGCAGCTTCGATTTCGCCCGTTTCAATGCGGTATCCATTGATTTTTATCTGCGTATCTTGCCGTCCCAGGAATTCGATGGTGCCATCCGGAGAGAATCGGGCTCTATCGCCGGTTCGATACATTCTGGCGGTTGGCGTCAGGCCATATGGATCGGGCAGATAACTGCGCGCCGTTTTCTCTTGATCGCCGAAGTAACCTTCGGCCAATACCTCGCCGCCGATAAACAGATCGCCCTCGACCGCGATGGGAACGGGCTGCAGTTGCTTATCCAGTATGTAGTAGCGAGCATTTTGAATCGGTTTGCCGTAAGGGATGCTGCTCTGCTCCGGCGCTACCCGCTCGATGATAAAGAAGTTGGACCAAATGACGGCTTCAGTGGCGCCGCCCAAGCCAACCAGCTGCAGGTTGGGGAACGTTTTACGCAGCTTGTCCGGCAGCGATACGGGGATCCAGTCACCGGACAAGAAGGCCAGGCGTAATGTGGGAATCGGGTACGTCGGGAAATAGGGTTCGCATTGATCGAGCGCGATGGGCGCTGAGTTCCAGAAGGTGATGCCCTCTGCACAGACGATGTTGGCCAGTGTACTCGGATCTCTGGTTTCATCTCGGTCGGCGAGGCGAATCGTTCCGCCTGCGGCAAGCATGCCCAGCAGATCGTAGACGGACAGGTCGAAGGCCAGTGACGTGACGAACAGCGACTTGTCGCTGGCGTTCACGGTGAAGGTCTTGTTTACCCACTCGATCAGATTGATTACCGGTTTATGCCTGACGGCGACCGCCTTGGGATCGCCGGTCGTTCCTGATGTAAAGATGATGTAAGCCAGCGCGTCCGATGTGATGCGGCTCTCCACGGGAATCGAAGGCCAGGAGAGGCCCTCGCTTATTGCGACGTGCACGTGCGCCAACGAGGTAGGCGCTTGTGCAATCAAGGCGGCGGCGGTATCGGCAAACAGCGCGTCAGTTGCGATACCGGTGATGCCGGCGATACGGATCATCGCTTGAAAACGAGCTGGAGGGCTGGCGGGATCGAAAGGCACATAAACACAGCCCGCTTTCAGAATAGCCAACATGGCGATGACCATCGCCGGGCTGCGATCGCACAGGATAGCGATGCGTGCGCCGGCGTCGAATCCCTGGGCCAGCAAATAATGGGTCAAACGATTGGCACGCGCATCCAACTCAGCGTAACTCATCTCGTTCCGCGCATTGCATAGCGCGATGTGGTGAGGTGCCTGACTGGCTTGCGCTTCGAACAGCTGATGAACCAGCCGATCGCCGGCATAATCGCATTGCGTGGCGTTCCAGCCGTCGAGCATGTTGCGGCGCTCATCGTCAGAGAGCAAAGGTAGGGTATTGACGACGGCCTCATCGTTTGCGAGCGCTGCACTCATCAGCGTGAACCAATGGCCGATCAGGCGCTGAACCGCGGCATCGGTAAAGCGTTCCGTGTCGTATTCGAGATTCAGCTCAAGGCCGCCGTTGCTGAGACGGAAAAAGAAGCCCAGGCTGAAACGGCTGGTCAACAAGTCGATGGGCAGGTGGCTGGAGCCGGTATCCCTCATCGTCCACAGTGGCTGTTCTTGCTGCAGTGATAGCATGACGTTGAGCGCCGGCGCGCCATTGGCGGTGCGTAGTCCTTTGACGTTATCGATCACCGTTTCATAAGGAACCTGGCCGAACTGCATGGCTTCCTGGGTACATTGCCTGGCCTGACGTAATAATTCACCGACGCGCGGCTGGTGCCGCATATCGCCGCGCAAAATAACCGTATTGACGAAATTGCCGATAGTTGCGGCAAAATCGTGGTTGTTTCGCGTTTGTAGCGGTGCGGTCAACAGGACATCGTCGGTATCTGCCAGGCGCCCCAAATAAGCCCAGGTCAGCGCCAGTAACCCGTGGAACACAGAGACTTCATGTCGGCGGCAAAGCTGAGAGATCGCGATGAATTTATCTTCTGGAATGGGGACGCTTAACTGGCGACCTTGCCCCCGCTCCTGGCGCGGCAGCGGTCGATCGCAGGGAAGTTGCGGGGCGGCCGGTGGTTCGGCCAGCTGTCGTTGCCAATAAGCCAGAGCCTCGGTTTGCCGGCTTTCACAGTGTGTCAGCCAGTGGCAATAGTCCTGGTAACTGAGGGGCGCAGGAGAGGTATCCGAGGTCGTATTCTCATAGGCCGCGGAGAGTTCGGCCAGCAAGATGTCCATGGAGCCGTCAACGGCGATGTGGTGCGTCAGCATCACCACCAGATGCAGGTCTTGCTTGATCTTGAGGGCCAGCACCTTGAACGGGATTTCTCCGGTCAGATCGAACGCCGTGCGAGCGAAGGCATTCGCGCGGTTCCAGGCCTGTTCCCAGGCTGCTTTTTCATCCCACCCACACAGGTTTTCATGATGAACCACCGGCGGGTAGGTTTGGGCGATGCATTGCCGCAGACCCTGCGCGCCTTCTGCATAGCGCGTACGCAAGATGGCATGTTGCATCACGACTTGTTCCGCTGCGTTGGAAAGACGGCTTAGATCCAGTGGCCCCACGATTTGAAAAACGGCTGGAATGTTGTAGCGAGGCGAGCCGGGCAACAGTTTTTCCAGCATCCACATTCTCGATTGCGAGGGCGAACAGGGTGCTTCGAGAGTGATTTGTCGCGTATGGCCGACGCACGGCGGCGCATCGGCGTTTTTCGTCCATTGTTCAATAAGCCGTGCCTGACGCGAGAGCGTATCGGCAGCCAGGAGCTGTTCTATCGCAAGGTCAGCAGAAAACTGCTTTTTGATCTCATGAGCCAGTCGGGCGAGCAGTAAAGAATGCCCGCCGAGACCGAAGAACGTATCGGTGCGATAGACGTCAGCACAGTCCAGCAGCTGGCGCCAAAGTCCAGCCAACGATAGCTCTGTGGCGCCTTCAGGCGCTTGGCCCGCACGATTTTCATGTTGCGTTCGGCAGTGTCTTAAGGCGCCTCTGTCAATTTTTCCGTTAGGCAAACGGGGAAGTTCATCGAAGGCCATCCACTCCGCCGGTAGCATGTAGACCGGCAGTTGGGTTGCAGCCCAGGCGATAATGGCATGACGATCCGCCGGAGAGTGCAGCTCCAGCGCGCAGCGTAAAGATTTGCCCTTGTTCGCTGATTCGACCACCACCACCGCCACTTCTCGCACACCGGGATGCCGACGGAGCAGGGCGTCAATCTCACCGATTTCGATACGATGGCCGCGGATCTTGACCTGGTCGTCGCGACGGCCGAGGTAGAGCAGGCGTCCATCTTCAAGCTGCTTGCCATAATCGCCTGTGCGGTACATGCGCGCCCCTTTGGGGCCGGCGGGGTCGGGCAGGAAGGCGTCGTTGAGTTCTGGACGATGGTAGTAACCGCGAGCGACGCCCGGGCCGGCCACGTAGATTTCCCCCGTTTCTCCCGGCGCTACGGCGTTGCCTTCCGCGTCAAGCAGGTAACAGCGTCGGCCCGTCAGTGGCGTGCCGATGGTGGGATGCGGGTCTGAGGCCAAAACTTCACCGCCGGTGGAGTAGGTAGTATCTTCCGAGGGACCATAGAGATTAAAGATTTTTGCCGTCGGGCATTGCCGCCTGAGCGTATGCACCAGGTGCATCGGCAGCGGTTCCCCGGCTAAGTTGATAATCGGCAAATGGGATGGCAACTCACCGATTTTAACCATCTCGTTGATGACCGAAGGTACGGTATTGAACAGCGTAATATCGTCACGCTTGTGCCACTGTAATAACGCCAGGGGATCTGCCAGCATATGCACGCACCCGCCCTGAGTAAGCGGAGCAAAGATTTCAAAGACGGAGAGATCGAAGGTGATCGACGTGCCACAAGCGACCTGCGACAGTTGTTCGTCAGTATAGGTTTGGTGGGCCCAATCGATAAGCGACAGGGCGTTGCCGTGTTCGATCATCACCCCTTTGGGAACGCCGGTGGAACCGGAAGTAAAGATAAAGTAAGCCAGTTGAGTGGCGCAGGTGTTTCGCTGCAGTATGGCTGCGTCGGGGCGCACGCTTTCGTCGACGAAAACGGGTGTAATGGTGTCGGGCAGCCTGCTCGCTAGCGCCACTGTTGTAATGACGTATTTGGCCTGGGCGATCTCCAGCAACAGTTCGGTGCGTGCCTGGGGATGCTTGGGGTCGAGCGGCAGATAAGCGCAATCCGCCGCCATGATGCCCAATAAGCTGGCGGGGATATAGCGATCGCGCGGAAGATAGACGCCGACGGCCGTTTCTTTCGCCAGATTAAGCGCGGACAATTGCTGTGCGATACTCAACGCAGCATGCCGTAAGCATTGATAGTCCATTATGCCGCTTTCGTCGATCACGGCCGGGCGTAGTGGCGTTGCCATCGCCTGAGTGAAGACGGCTGCGTGCAGCGTATGGGATTGCGTCTGGTTTTCCGGTCCAATACCTTTCATGCTTTGCATTGTTAACCCTTATTTATTTGCGGCGATTAACCGAAAAGTCCCAAGAGGGCAATTCGTCTGAACAGGCTGATGCTTCATCGACTTTTGGTTGTTGTGCATCGAGATAGCCTTTTATTTCCGGCAAGGTGATCGCCATGTCCTCAGAAACCTTCTCGATTAACTGCGTAAAGGCGACGGCAAGATTTGCGATTACGTCGGGTGTAAACAAGGCTGTGCGGTAATCCAGCCCGCCTTCCATTGCACCCTGTCTGGTAACCAGCGACAGTTTTATGTCGTGCACGTCCAGCAGAAATTCCGCATCGAGCAAGGTGACCTTAATGCCTGATAACGTCCATGGCGGGGTCGCTACGTCATGCAAGACGAACCACGAGCGGTAAATCGGCGCCGACTGCGACATTTTTCGCTTCGGTCGCAGCGCGTTGACGATTTGATCGAACGGCAGATCCTGATGCCGGTAGGCATCCAGACAGGTTTGTTTGACGCGCAGGCACAGATCTGCAAAGACGTCATGGCGTTGGAAGCGAGTGCGGATGGCGAGGCTGTTCACCATAAATCCGATGACGCCGGCGAGTTCGGGACGGGAACGATGGCCTGCCGCCGTTCCCACCACGATGTCGTCTTGTTGACACCACCAATGCAGCAGCAACTGCCAGGCGGTCATATACCCCATGAAAGGCGTGATACCCAGTTTGACGCAGAGTGCATCGAAGCGTGCGGTGAGCGGCGCGCTTAAATGGAAAGGATGACGCGCGCCGGTAGCGGTCAGACGGCCGGTATCGACAGGCGTCGTCGGCAAAGCCAGCACCGGCAGATTATCGCCGAGCTGATTGACCCAGTAATCCAATTGAGTGTTAAAGGTCCGGGATGCGCGTTGCGTTTGCTCCCATTGCGCGACGTCAAGGAAATTGAGCCTGTCTGACGATTCGGCAGGCGTCCTCCCTGCGACGAGAGCGTTATATATCTCGCTGATCTCACCCGCCATAATGGCAGTGGACCAGCCATCCCATACGATGTGATGCACGGCGATGATCAGGAGGTGACACTGTGCGGAGAATGCGATGAGGCTGGCTCTGAACATATCGCCGCAACGGGTATCGAACGGGCGCGTCGCCGCGGCCGCAAGTGCGCGCTGCATGTAGCCCTCTCGCTCGTGAGAGGGGATGTCGAACGCCTCTTCCAACTGCAGCTGAAATGAGGTCTCCAGCGACGGGGACATATAGGCGTCAGCCCTATCGTCGAGAATGCGGCATGTCAGTACCGAATGTCTGGCGACAAAGATCCGCAGGGACTGGGACAAGGCATCCACATTAAGCAAGCCGTTCAGTTCGAAAGGTTCCACCAGGTTGTAGGTGCAGTTTCCCGGATGAAGCTGATCATGGAACCACAACCGCTGTTGGGCGGAGGAAAGCGGCCAGCGGGACATGGCCGGTACCTTGACGATAGGCGGGAGTTCGTCCTCGGTGCGCTCCACATCCAGCGCATTCCTGACGGCTTCAGCAATGCCCCGCATGTTGGGCGTTTCAAAGGCGGCGCGAAGCGGGAATGCCGGGGTAAATTCTCGACGAATTTGGGTCACCAAATCGGTGAGACGGCGTGAGTCAATCCCGGATTTAAACAGATCCTGGGTAACGCTCAACGCCTCGCCACCCAAAATATTCTGGCCAAGCCGGCAGAGACGACGCTCGATATCGTCCGCCGGAGCGATAAATTCACCGCTATGGCGTGACAGTTGCGGCGTCGGCAGCTGTGAAATATCGACTTTGCCATTGGCTGACAGCGGCAACGTCGGAAGGATCATAATGACGCTTGGCACCATGTAGTCCGGCAGCTGTTCGGCAAAATGGCGATGAAGCTGCATTTCGTCGAGCGTGGCGTCTTGCCTCGGGCAAAGATAGGCGAGTAGCAGCGCTGAGCCGTCCTGGCGGTGAAGACGAACCACACAGCGATCGACTCCCGGGTGTTTACCGGCGGCGCGCTCTATTTCACCTGTTTCAATACGGAATCCATTGATCTTTAGTTGATTGTCTCTGCGCCCCAAAAACTCGATGGTGCCGTCAGGCAACCAGCGTCCCAGATCGCCGGTTTTGTATAATCGCTCGCCGCTTTGCGGGTGGGTGATAAAGCGCGCTGCCGTTTCTGCGGGATTGTTCAGGTAGCCGGCGGCCAGCCCTTTGCCGGCGATATAAAGTTCGCCCGCAACGCCTTCGGGCCGGTGGCGAAGATGGGTGTCCAAAACATAGAAACGTTGGTTTGCCAAAGCCTTGCCATAAGGAATGCTGGTCATCGTCGGATCGATATCCTGGATGAGGTGGAAAATGGACCAAATGGCGGCTTCGGTGGCGCCGCCAAGGCTGACGCTCAGGGAGTTTGGCATTGCGCGGTGAATTTTCTCCGGTAAAGCAACGTTGATCCAATCGCCGCTCATCATGACCAGCCTGATGCTCGTCAGCGTTTCGTTTTGATTGGCGGACAGATGATTGACCAAGAGTTCAACCAAGGCCGGCACCGAGTTCCAGACGGTGACCCGGTATTTCTGCACGCAGGTTTCCCAGTGCGCAGGATCTTTGGCAAGCTCATCTTTCGGCATCACGATGGCCGCGCCGCGCGCCAGTGGCCCGAAAATGTCGTAAACCGACAGATCGAAAGAGAGTGAGGAAAGCGCCAACACGCGATCGTCCTCGCCGATAGCGAAACGCGAATTGATATCGATAACGGTGTTAGCGGCGGCGGCATGGGTGACAATGACCCCTTTGGGCTTACCGGTCGTGCCTGAAGTAAAGATAATGTAAGCCGGCGACGCCGCGTCGATCTCGCCATCGCGCCATTCGTCCGTGAATGCATTCATCGCTTCAGTGATGGGCAGATGCGCGACGGTTGCCGGCCACTCAACGCGCCCGTCGCTGGCGGGCGTCGTTAGTGCGACTCGAATGTCGGCCTCGCTCAAAAGCGCCTGCATGCGCCCCTTCGGTAGGGTTGGATCAAGTGGAACATAGACGCAACCGGCGCGCAAAATACCCAACACAGCGGCGACTTGCTGCCAGCCTTTTTCTGCGACTACGGCTACGCGTGCACCGGGCTGGAGCGCCTGCTTGGTCAGCGACAGCGCCACATTGGCGGAGATATTCGCCAAATCCGCATAGGTGAGGACGGTTTCCCCCAGGATAGCGGGAGCCGACGGCTTCTTGTTTGCATAGGCCAAGAAACCCTGATGCAAGCAACTTTCGTCAAAGGCGACGACCGTACGATTGGCTTCGGCGATGGCGCCGCTGTTGACGCGTTGAGCCAGAGCGTCGCGCCAATGGTTTTCATGCCAGATGGCTTCTTCTTTGGGCAAACGCATCAGCAATGCGCGATAGTCCATAAACATCGCGTCAAGCATGTCAGGATCGAAAAGGCCGTCGACCGCATCCCAGTTGATGAGGAGATTGCCTTTTTCTTCGTAAACCTGGCAATCGAGCCATACGTGTGGCGTTTGCGATATCCCTTCCACCAATTTACCGAGCCGGCTCACAATCGGTTTATCATCGGCGGACGGGAAGATCAGGCTGGTAAAGACATAGGGCATGGTTGGCCGTTCGGCGCTTTTTTCCGCAATGTCTCGCAACATTTTTACGCCGCTGTACTGCAAGGCAGAAAGATCGTCCCAAAGGCGTTTTTGCGTTTTTTTTGCGCGTTGAGTAAAGGTCTCCTCCTGCCGCAGATCGGCTTCGAACAGCAGAACCGAGGTGAAGTCCCCCATCACCTGATCGACCTGCGGATGCACCTCCAGACGATTGAAAGCCGGCAGATTCAGGCAAAAATGTGGTGTTTCGCTCCAGTTCGCCAATATCTCCGTATAGGCGGTGAGCAATATGGTGGACGGCGTGAGGCCCTGGCGTGCGGCGGCGTCTTTCAGTTTGCGCCAGACGGCGTTAGGTATCGTTGTTTCCCGGCGAATGAAGCGGCGATGCTCCAGGCTTTGCGGAGCGATTCGCTGCGGCAGGGACGGGGCAGAAGGGAAGGCGTCGGCGCGTTTAAGCCAATAGTCGCGAGCGCGCTGATAGGCGGCGCTCTGCTCCAGGCGCTGTTCGGCCAGCACGTAATCTCTGAACGTGATGGCCACCGATTCGGGCTGGTAATCGGCGTGGTAATAACGCTCCTCCAGCTCGCGCCAGAATAACGTAATGCTCCAGGCGTCCATAATCAGCAGATCGAAGCTGACGTGCAGCCGTACGGTGCCATCGGGCAATCGCGAGGCGGAAATATCAAACAGCGGCCATTGATCACAGGGCATCAGCTGATGAGATTTCCGCTCCCTGAGCGCCGTTAACTGAGCCACGGCGTCCTTAGGTTTCAACTGACTAAAATCGTTAGTGTCAATGATATATCGGGGGACGTGGGGGAGAACGCGCTGCATGCCGTCGTGCGTCATGACGGCTCTCAGCATATCGTGTTGAGCGATCAAGGCATTGAGTGCCTGTTCTAGACGTGCAAGATCCAGATCGGCGCATTCAAACTCTTCATAGGCATGCGCTGCAACATTGCCCGAGTTATTGCCCGCGTTACGTCCAACCCAATATGCGTGCTGAATATCGGTAAGCGGGAACGGCAAGAACGCCTCGTCCGGACGAATTTCCAAGGCGCTTGCATAAATGCTGGCCAGATCTTCTTCGGGTTGCGCCGCTGTGTCGCGTTGCCCTGCACGGCTCTCCAAAGCGGCGAGCAAGCTTTCCACCGTCGGAAATTCGAGGATGTCACCGGGGACAAAATGCAACCCCAGCGTACGCGCGCGGTTAGCAATCTGGATGCTGAGAATGGAATCGCCACCGAGATCGAAGAAGTTTTCTTTCGGCTCAATATGCGCGACTCCCAGCGCTTCGCTCCACAGCAACGTCAGTTTTTCCGCCTGGGTGTTCGCCGGCTTCGCCTGTTCAGGCGCATTTTCGTTGTCGACGGCGCTGATGGCCGGCACCGCGTCAGCGGTTTGCTGTTCAGGATCGACCCAGTGACGGGCGCGATCAAAGCGGTAAGTCGGCAGCGGAATTTTGTTGCCCCGCGATGAGTGGGGTATCGCCTGGCCGTAACACCAGCGCTGCTCCTGGATGCGCAGAAGTGACGCCGGGCCACTTAATCCCGTGTGCTCGGGCGATAGCAACGGGATGGCGTTGACATCTTTGCGGCCGGCGCCAATGGCGCGCGCAGCCTGGCTCAATGAGGTGCCTGGCCCGCACTCGAACAACAGGAAGGCGTGTTGATCGATAAGCGTTGCCAACCCATCGACAAAACGCACGGTGCCACGCAGATGACTCACCCAATAATCAGGGGCCGTCGCCTCTTCATCAGTGATCCATGTTCCGCTGAGATTGGAGATAAAGCGCTGACGCGGCGGTGTCAGGGTGACCTGAGCCAGCACGTCACCAAAAGCCTGCAAGCAAGGTTCCATCATGGCCGAATGGAAAGCATGAGAGGTTTCAAGGGCTCGGCAACTGATGCCCTCGCGCTCCAATGACCGGCGAAACGCGTCCATATCATGGGCGGGGCCAGAGATGACGGTCAACGCCGGCCGATTGACGGCCGCGATGGATAGGGCGGAGGGTAGCCGAGAGTGCAGGCTTGACTCATCAGACATGACGGCCAACATCTCGCCGTGATCCATGCTTTGCATCAAGCGGCCGCGTGCCGAAACGACCTTGACGGCATCTTCAAGCGTAAAAACGCCGGCGAGGCAGGCTGCGACATATTCGCCGATGCTGTGTCCTATCATGCCTTCGGGGATCAGGCCGGAAGCCAGCCAATGTTTCGCCAGCGCATATTCGACGGCGAAAATCGCCGGTTGTGAAAGCCAGGTTTGCGCCAGCAATTCGTCATTGTCCTGCTCCTTGTTGAACAACAGTGAGCGTAAGTCGTGGTCGATAAACGGTTGGAACAGCTGCGCCAGCCGATCGAACTCTTGGGTGAAGATGCCGCCGGTGTGATACAGGTTGGCTCCCATACCCTGATATTGTGTTCCCTGGCCAGGAAACATAAACGCTGTTTTCATCGGCGCGTCGCAGGCTTCTCCGAAGCACGTGGTTTTGGCTCGCTCGGTTTCCAGCTGCGCGATGGCCTCTTCCACACTGTCGGCCGTTATGGCGGCGCGCACGGGAAACGCTTTTCGACCTGTCGCCAACGAATGGGCGACATCGGCGAGAGATACCTCGGTATGGTTGCGCAAATAATGGGCTAGTTGCTGCATTGTCGCGCGCAAGGCGACCTGGTTTTTGGCCGAGAAGCGTAATGCGCAGGTGGTGGGTTCTGCGGCAGGGGAGACGGCGGAAATCGGGGGTTGCTCCATGACGACATGGACATTAGAGCCGCCGATGCCGAAGGCGCTGACTCCCGCCCTGCGTGGCGAGCTTCCTTCCCAGGAAGTTCCTTTACTCGTCACGGTAAACGGGGTACCGGCGAAATGGATGGCGGGGTTGGGCGTCCGGTAATGCAGCGTAGCGGGAATATAATCGTGATAAAGGCTTAGCGCGGTCTTGATAAATCCGGCAATACCGGCACCGGCGTCAAGATGGCCTATGTTGGATTTGACCGAACCGATCTTACAGCTTGCGGCTGGACAGTCGTCGCCAAAAGCGGCCGCCAGCGCGGCGATTTCTATCGGATCGCCCAAGCTGGTGGCCGTGCCATGGGTTTCAACGTATCCGATAGCGTCGGGCGTCACGTTAGCAACGGCGTGCGCCATTTGGATAACGCGGGTTTGGCCTTCGACGCTGGGTGCGGCATATCCCACTTTTTGTGCGCCGTCATTGTTGGTTGCAGAGCCGCGGACGATGGCATAAATATGATCCCGATCGTTGATCGCGTCATCCAGGCGTTTTAACACCACGATCCCTCCGCCATTCCCGCGCACTGTGCCGCTGGCATGTTCGCTGAACGGTTTGCAATGCCCGTCCTGTGAAAGAATGCTGCCCGGTTCATACCGATAGCCTTCTTCAGCCGGGTATTCCAGCGAGATACCACCGGCCAGGGCGATATCACACTCTCCTGCCAGCAGGGACTGGCCTGCAGTGTGTACGGCCAGCAACGAACTGGAACAGGCCGATTGAACGACGATGCTCGGGCCTTTCAAATCCAGTTTGTAGGAGATACGGTTGGCCGCGTAATCCTTGTCATTGCCAATCAGCAATTGCATTTTGCTGGTGGTGGCGCAAAGCTGCCTATTGTTCGCGAGATTATGCAACCAATACCCGCTGGGACCGCTGCTGACATAGACGCCGACGTTTTGTTGATGGCATGTGGCGGCATAGCCGGCGTTTTCCAACGCTTCCCACGCACACTCAAGTAACAGGCGCTGCTGTGGGTCGGTGATCGCCGCCTCTTTTGGCGACATAGCGAAAAATTTTGCGTCGAATTGATCGACATCGGTTAGCAGGTAGCCTGCGGGGACATGCCAGGAACCGTCCGTGGCGGCTTGCGGCGCAAAATCAGCGTGCCAGGTAACGGATTCAATCTCCTGACAGAGATTCTTCCAGTAAGCGTCAATGTCTCCCGCTCCGGGAAAACGCCCAGCCATTCCTATGACGGCCAGTTCGATTCCGGTAAATTCGTTGTCGAGAGGTTTTTCTAATTCAGACATGAGCATGATTCCCCTGGGGTGTCGGCGGCGTGTGCAGAGATAATTTGGCGAGTACGTTTTTCACGTCTTGCAGCCAAATATCTTTTTGTTCGTCAAATAAGAAATGGCCTGCATTAAATTCGCGCCATTCGACGGTATTGACGGTAACGTCTAGCCAGCCGCGAGTCGCCTGGCGATCGATCATCTGGTCGTGCAAGCCGTGACAAACGTGTATTGGGCACGTCAACGGGGCTTTACCCGTTGGGACGTAGCCGTCACTCGCCTCCAAATCTGCGCGGATGGTTGACAGAAAAAGCTCATAGAATTCCGGTGTAGTGGCATCCTGTGCGTTGATACCGCCCAGTTTGACCAGGCAATCGATCAGCTCTTCCGCCGGCATCTGATGCCAGTTTTGTCGAGTTTTGTGATAATGCGGGGCCCGCTGGCTAGCGACCAATAGCGCGTGAACGCAGGCACCATGCTGTTCCAGCCGCGTCGCCATCTCATAGGCCAGCAGGCCGCCGTAGCTGATGCCCGCCAATACCAGCGGCGCATCGAGGTATGGCTTTATACGCGCAAATACGTCATCGGCCACTTGTTCCAGCGTGGAAAAGGCAGGTTCAATAAAACGTTCTTCTCTGCCGGGAATAACGGGAATAAGAATATTGGCATATTCCTGCAATTCGGCATGCCAAGTACGGTATCGGCTGGTTCCACCGCCTGCATGAGCAAAGCAAATTAAATTTACGGCCGACGGGCGTGATGCAGGCAACTCACGGATAAAATGATTACCCATGTCAGGTCCTTAATTATTTAATGTGAAGATTTATATAGCTGGCGGGCTGTATTCCCGCCGTGATGCTATTTTTTCCGATTTTTATTCAGGCTTTTTTAGCGTGATGATTGCGGAAATTAACGAAAGAAATGCCAATAAAGCCACGCTAAAAGTAATAACCAAGGGCGTTCCGCTATTGAACTCGGCAATAAACTGTGTGGCAAAGCTGGCGAGAAGCATACTGATGAACATGCTCAATCCTGCCGCCGTGCCCGCCAGAGGCTTGATCGCACCAATGGCGCCCGCCTGCGCTGCCGGGCTGGTTATGCCGTAGAAAATACTGAATACCATCGTTGGGAGGACCAGTGCGGGAATCGACCAGACGTTCACCAGGCTTAGCGTCAGTGCGACCAGGCTGAAAATAAAGCCGGCGATGCTGCCCAGCAGCAAACGCCGCCGTAGCGACAGACTTTGCGGTAAACGGCTGGCCGACAGGTTGCCGATAATGGTGCTGCCAGACACCATCAATAGCAGCAAACTGGCGCCAGAGGCGGAAAGTTGAAAGGTCTGCGTCAGCACGATTGGTGCTGCGGCCATAAAGGCCATGAAGGCCGACTGAGCGAAACCAAATTGAAAGGCGTTGCCGAGAAAGGTCGCGTTTTTCGCCAACTGCCTATAGTCATGGAACAGATTGCTTTTGCCTGCGCCAGTTTGCGCTTTGCGGGACTCGGGGAGACTGAAAAAGATGATAATAAACACGATGGCCGCAATGGCGCCAATCAGAATGAAATTGGAACGCCAACCAAAGTTATCCGTTAATAAACCGCCCAATGGCACGCCCAGCAGCGGTGATATCATCATAGAAGCGACCAGTTTCGACATGACATTTGCCGCCTTTTCGCTGTGATAGATATCCATGACGATAATACGTGCAGCAATAACACCGGCTGCCCCGCCAGCCGGCTGAATAATGCGTCCCAAAATAACGGCTTCAATGGACTGCGCAGATAAACAAATGAAGCTGCCAAGAATCAGGATCGCCATACCTAACAGCAATATTGTTCTGCGTCCCAATCTGTCAGCCAATCTTCCATACACTAGGCAAGCAATGGCAAAACTGATCATTGATAAAGAGACCGTCAGGTTTGCGGTTGCCGGTGTTGTCCCAAAGTATGTGACCAAGCTGGGTACCGAAGGCAGAAATATTTGAAACGAGGTTGGTCCCAAACCTGACAGAAGAATGAGAATAAATTGCAATAGGGTATGATTTAGTTTTGATTCATCACAGGTATGGCTAGAGGGGATTTGAGTTCCTCTCATTGTTTGTCTCCATTAAATAAGCTATCAAATAGCAAAATTAGTCTTTCATGATTGTTAATATTATGTAAACAAAGTTAACAAATGTTGTTTTTATGTCAATTTAATGTATGTGGTTTTGTGTGGTATTGGTTGTTATTTTGATTGTAATTGATTGATAATTTTTATATTTATTTATAGAGGATTTGTTAGAAAATGTGATCTCAAACAAAATTACAGTTGCCTCTCAATGGTTAGTACTCCCAAGTAATAAGCAATTAACGGAAAGACTGATTTTACCCAGCAATAGTGGACACGCGACTAAGTGAGTAAACTCTCAACCTGAGGTAGTTCAAATGACAAAACCAGCACACGTCTTCTAAACGCGAGTATGAGATGCACACCGACATTACCCGTCTCAAACGCCAACTGGCGGAGCAGGCTAAGAAGCTATTCAGAATATTTTTAAACCAGAATAGTTTTTCATGTAAACTGTTGGCATGAGAAAAGTCTATGCTAGCGACATTAGTCGAGAAGTGTTCATGGAAATTGAACCCCTGTTGCTCAGCAACAGGAAACGCACACGCCCCAGAAAAGTGGATGTTTACGAGATATTTTGTGCATTGTTATATCTTCTCAAAAGTGGGTGTCAGTGGGATATGTTGCCCAGTGATTTTCCCTCAAAAAGCACGGTTTACTACTACTTCAAACTCTGGAAAGAGAAGCCGTCAGAAACCGAACCCAGCCTGCTTGAGCAAGTGTTAAAAAAATGGGGTTGGCGAGGCCCGTATCCGGGCAAATTTATTCGCCAGTGCACAAGCTACTATGTTGGAGTGCTTTCGTTCAAGCTGCTGCTTGACCCAGTCCGCCAGTTTTCCTGAATACTTATCTAATCGTTGCATAAATACTCGTGCACATTGAACTAAGAGTCTCCGCAAGTTTTTATTTCCTTGTTTACTGATACCCAGCAGGGTATTTTTTCCTCTCGTGCTATATTGTCTGGGAACTAATCCTGAAGATGCGGCAAAATCACGACTTTTGGCATATTGCCGGCCATCTCCCAACTGTGAAGAAAGTAAGCTAGCTGTGATTAAACCCACTCCGGGGATAGTCATAAGACGCTGGGCTGTGTCATCCGTAGTAATCGTGTGTTTTAGTTCAGATTCTAACTCGACTATTCGTTCAACAATATAGTGATAATGGGCGTGTAATTGCATCAGCAATCGGACCAGATAATCTGGGAGTTCGTGCTCTACCAACACACACGATAAGCGCTTCATAATAGCTTCTCCCTTCGGTAGGCTATCCGCCTAAACTGAGCGATGCAGAAGCCATCACGATGGAAGTGATTGGTGAATTCTTAGGCTTTTCAACAGATAAAGGGATTTGGACGTATTTTAATAGCCACTGGCGAGAGTGGTTTCCGGGTCTGGGTTCACGCGCGAATTTCGCTAAACAGATTTCGAATCTTTGGGTTGTTAAACAACAACTGCAAGAAAAGCTGGCGAGGTTATTGGGTGCACTCGACAGGCCGGTCCATATTATCGATGGATTTCCGCTGCCCGTCTGTGGATTTAAAAGAGCAAAAGGCTGTGCCAACTTCAAAGGACAAGCTAATTATGGGTACTGCGCCGCCAAAAACGAAATTTACTACGGCTTCAAAGGACATCTCATGATAGACGAAATCGGCGTGGTAACCGGGTTTACACTGACGCCCACCCATGTCAGTGAGCGTGAAGCCACCTGGGATGTGATCGGCTCGATAAAAGGCTGTTTGCTGGGTGATAAAGGGTATTTAGGCGTTGAATTTAAACAGGAAATGAAGGCAGAGGGGATTGAAATGATTACCCCGGTGCGAACCAATATGGATGACCCTCTCCCCAGAAAAACGAGAAGGGTCATTAACGCCAAACGCCGTTTAATTGAAACCGTGATTAGTCAACTCGCCGGACAATTTACTATCGAAAAGTGTTGGGCACGGGACTTGTGGCATTTGAGTAATCGAATTGCCAGAAAACTGCTTTCTCACACGTTGGGTATTTTTGCCAATTTTAAACAAGGTAAAAGTCAACGCGACTGGCTTCAACAAGCCAACGTTATAGGATGTTAAAGTCGAGCATCGTGTTTAACCTACATTTAAGATACAAGGCGGAAGCCATTCCAGTTGGCATTATCTGTCGGCTATCGCTTGTATCGTGTCATCCCGTTTATGTAACGGGGTATTATCCATGACGAGCACGTTGTTGCTTGGGAGTTTTGGCAGCAAATCTTGGGTGACCATAGATTTATGCTCTCAAATGGTATTTTATACGTCGCTCTTCTACGATGAAATTTTGGCGATTTCACCCTGAAATTTTTCAAATAAACTAAATTAATTCATTTAGTTAAAAGTAAAATTTGTTGGCGAATTACTCGTTTAAATTGAAGTGTTTTCGCATTAAAATTTGGATCATTTCTTCCAACTCCTCCTGAAATTCTTTTGGTACGCGGTTAAATTCAAAACTCACGGATCTGTCTTTAACTCGTTTACGGGCAAACGAATTTTTATCTTTGAAGTCCCACAGAGAGCTTACCTGCTGCTTTGTTGCTGCGGTTTTTTTTACCTTGTTGCTGCTAAAATCTTTAAACAGCTTGATAATGATCGATTTCATTTCGTCGGGAGCAACCGGCTTGGTTTTATCTATATGCTGGACTTCATCATGCACGTAGCTGACGACCTCATAAATCGAAAGTTTGTTTTTCTTTATGTCAATGGTGACGTCCAAAAGCGCTTTATAATCCGAGTAGCTCAATTCTGCGATGACAGGAAATACAGAAACAATATTGCTAGGCACTGAAGCACACTGGATTGAGCGAGTCACTTTGGCTTGTGACATGTTGTTAGACTCAGCGATTTCTTTCTGGGTCATACCTCCCTCTCGCAACTGGATCAGGCGTAGACCGACTTCACGAATGTTGTGCTCCCTTGCAGTCTGAATATCTGCGGCAAGTTGCCTTGCGTCATCAATGCTTATGTTTGTGTTCGTGACTAAGATATCTAAACCAACACCACAAAAAATAGCGGCGGCACGTCTGCGAGAACCATCCAGAATTTCTATTTTGCCATTAATACGACGACCGATTGCCGGGAAGAATTGTTGAAGGTTGATAGTGCGTATGATGTCACTGACAGATTCTTTTGTCAGAGCGCTTTGATCCCGACCATTGACCAAAAAATTGACGGTAGTTTCAGACTCCAGTTTATCGGCTGGGATACGCTCTAGTTGAAATATGGCCGTTTGACCTGAGGCAAGTATAAGACTCTGTTCTGTAGTTTGGTTTTCCACCGGTGTATCCAAGGAGACTGGATTGAATGTTCTGCCGATAGTTAGACGTTTTTTATTTTGCATTGTTGCCTCTGTTCACTCTGATGAATTCAATACGGTCAAAAACTGCTTTGGCGAAGTCTTCTGCCGCCGCCTTCGCATTTTTTAGTGCTTCCCCACTGCCGATATACGTGGCAGGATTTGCGGAAATGACAGTGTCGAAGGACTCGCCGCAACGCTCGAATCCATCTAGGCGAGGAATGGAAAAATCAAGCATGTCACCACCAAAAATTTCTTTTGCCAGGCTATGACACAGTTTGTGGTCGGTTTTATTCACTAATTTGGACATAAAACCGATGTTGCCGCTGAGACGAGTTGATACGCCTGTCGATTCGATTATTTCTACCAACTCCGGCAAGCGAGCCAGATATTTCAGCGTACTGTGGAAATCCACTTGTGCGGGTGGAATCGGAGTCATAAGAAAGTCTGCTGCTGCGAGCGCGTTAGACAGAAAGGAGTCCAAGTGTGGCCCGCTGTCAATAAAGATGAAGTCGTAATCGTGCTTCACTTTATCGATAATATTCTCGCGAAGGACGGTATAGATGTTCTGGTTTGGCAGGTGTTCAGCGCAGATTTCTTCCCAACGTGATGCGATAAATGCGTCTTCAATGGATGCTGGAATAATGTCTACGCCTGCCACAACTGAGGACGTGATAAATTCAGACAGCAGCTCTTCGCGTGAAACATTTTGCAGCATGGCTTGGGCTGATGTTGTATCAACAGAACCGATCGACTGTTCATGATCGAGGAACATGGTTGCCGATGCTTGTGGGTCAAGGTCGATGACCAAGATCCTAAGGTCTTCGAAAATCAGGTGTGGATGGGTACGTAATGCATGTGCCAGAGATACTGTGCTGACGGTTTTAGATACTCCACCTTTCAAATTACCGATAAAGAAGGTCAACGCTTCGTGATAGCGATCTCTGTATTTGGGTACGCCTCTATGATGGTACAGGTCTATGATGTTCTCAATGGTCATTGCGTACTTGGATGAAGAGCCAGCTTGCTTCTTACCAAATACATATCCCTGTTCTTCCATTTCGTTAACGGCATAATCCACGCTTGCACGCGTTAACTTTGGTAATTTTGCGAGAGCTGCTTTTGAATACGTTTGGTAATAGGTTGTTTTATTCAGCTCCCGCTTTTGGTTTTGGATTTGATCGCTGAGTGACTGGAGTAGACGAACTGACCTTTGTGCAACTTTGTCTAATTGTTTATCGGTTTCATTCATATTTTTACTCTATATGTAGGTTTTTTGATTTTATTTAAATATCCTACATAAAGTAATAAATGTAAATTTTTTTAATTGAAGAATTCCTTATGCTGCTTATATTTCGCCATAATTATTTTGCATTTATTTTGTTGTTTTTGAATGTATTTTACGAAGAATTTCAGGGTGAAATCGCCACAGTTTCAAGTCGGTTTCAGGAGTTGGAATGATGGTATATCGTGGGATGACTCAACCAATTGAGCAAATTGGCGATTAATAGAGCATAAATTCCACATAAAAAAGGGAAAGGCAAGTAAGCATAGCAACTCATGGATAGTGACAGAGAATGGACAAAATTGAATTAAGCCGAAAAAGCCATGAGGTAGAAAAGTAACCAAATTAGTCTGCCATTTTACTCTCAGGGCTTCATATTATAATTTATCATTTTCACAAACTGGGTAAAAATTAAGGCGGGTTATTCCTGTAGTTTATTACGAGCTTTACGCTCAACTAATCGACCATAACTATCAAAATAACGACTCGGCCAGATTTCCGAGGGATGAATGCCAAGATAGTTAGCAATGATCCATTCACCTTTTGGCCACGGTCTGTTGAATGCATTTGCTAATGTTGATGAACTGAGTCCCGCTTCACGAGAAACAGCCGCTAAGGTTGTACCACGTTTACGTAATGCAGCAATAATATCGGCCTGATGCCAATCATTTCCAACGTTATTATTCATTCCAGCTACCCCTTCCATTAATTAATATTGATGGTGGCGATCCAGACAGGGTTTGCACTACCGGAAAATACCCAACCGGCGAGGCCGAAGCCTCCCCAGTCTGAATCGCCATTGAAAGGGCGTAAGCAAACACGCTGGTAGAAATTCCTACCAGCGGGGCATTTTCTCAGGGGTGCAAATCCCTGACCATCGGTATTTTCCAATGGCGTGAATACTTTAACCGATTGTTTTATCGGACTCAATAACTGAACCGCTAAGTTTAACGGTTATAAACTCATTTATTACACAAACTTAGGGAAAGAATACAGACAGTAAAATCAATCTTTAGTTATTTTTTATCGTTCGTGATCGCTTTACCGTCCGTATTCTTCTTGTAGTTCTAAAACTATTTTATTCATAAAATTAAAAACATTTCCCTGCGTGTCGGTTAGGTTCACCGTTCCATGGTGCGTCAGATAATGTGTAGCAGAGAGGGTATTATGTTGAGTTTTTGCAGGAGTTCGCTACGTACTCAGTACGGCGATGGAATACTCCCCGTTCAGTGGCTGATTATTCTCAGGTTGAACGCCTCATTATTCGTGACGTGGTGTGATTTCTCCTTTCTTTACTGCATCAGCCTGTTATAGGCATGGGGTTAAAAAACAAACGGAGTAGTAAAAAATAAGCGAAAAAATGCGCATTACAACGAGTGACACTGAGTAAAAAGTGAAGCAAATGTGTTATAAAGCCAGACAGGGCGAGCTCTGGGTGTTAACGCCCGGCGGCGTCACTTGGTAATCGCTCTGCTTCAACGTAAGTGACGCCACGAAGTTTTCGGGACGTTTTCATGTATGACTTAAAACGTAATTAAAAGTCGTACAAGGTAAACGATTATGGTGAACGTAGCAGAAAACTGCTCAATATATGTGATAAGCCTGTCCGGTGTATAAAGTGACAGGATAACTTTCATCGTCATACGATATCTGCTTCCAAAAGTGTGCAGATGTACCGCAATTTTGCTCTCCCTTTCAGGCTACAGGAGTTTTATTCGCCACCCGAAGGCGATCCTGATAGGCGATGGATCGTTTTTGTAGAAAAAATATTAACGATTAGGTAGGAATACGTCAAACTGTTGCTGTGACTTTTACCTCAATTTACCTGTACATTGTCCGGAAATAGCCCAAGTTAACTGGTTATGACATATACTGATTTATTCGCCAATATGTAGATTTTGAATTATATGCATGGGGGTTCTATAGCTAAATCAAAATAATTAGACATATTTCACATGCGTCATAAACAGTTCATCAATTGAACACCTTTCTCGTCTTCTTATCGCTTTGACTTCAGCCCATTTCAGTTCGATGGGGTTCAAATCCGGACTGTAAGGAGGTAACCATTCCAACAGGCAACCGTGGTCTGCTACCGCTTTTATTGTGTCATGCCGTTTATGGAAGGGGGCATTATCCATCACAATCACGGCTCCGCTTGGGAGCTTAGGCAGCAAATCTTGTGTCATCCAGGCATGAAAGACATCCGCATTAATGTTTCCAGAAAATAAGCTTAAGGTCACGAAGGTCTTTTTGAGGATCGCACCAATGACATTAATGCGATCTTTGGCCTGCCAATCGTGTGTGCCGAAGCAGCGTAACCCTTTCGCCGAATAACCGTGTGTGCGGGGCATAGACTGCGAAAAACCGCTTTCATCCAGATAAACAATCGGTTTCATCGCCTGTTCGTAGTGGCCGATGCGTTCGACAAACGCCTGACGAGCCTGAGCGTCAGCGTTGGGGTGTCTTAGCGTTTTTTTTGACCGTTATTTTCAGCCGTTTCAAGGCGTAATGGATAGCAGACTGCGCGACACCCAAGCGTTTTGCCCTTTCCCATTGATAGTCATCGGGGTAATTTTTGACATCAGTGAGAAGCGCTTCATCACTGATTTTCGTGGGCGGCTTATTGCGTGTCACACAGGGTTCTATTTTGTGACTCCATCGAAATAAGGTCCGCATAGAAATCTCAAAATGGGTACTCGTTTGTTCGAATGTCAACGCATGCTTATCTTTGTATGCCAGTACTCGCTTTCGAAAATCCAGACTGTAGCCCATCTCACTTTATCCTTTGTCATGTGAATTCAGATATTATGTCATATTAATATGATTTTTCTATATGTCACAGACAAATACTGTTACTTCTTCTTCAAAGCGCCCATACAGAAAAGGTAACCGATTAACTGGGATTGAAAGGCAGCAAGCTTTTATTTATGGCTTTAGCCAGTTTAAGTCGCGTTAGCGTCTTAAACATAAAACCACCCGCTTTGCGGGTGGAGTTCAAAGGTTATACCAAGAAAAACACCTTTCCGTTACGATATAGATGTTCAAGCTAATATTCGTAACTCAAATAAGGAAAGGTGTTTATGGGCATTAAAGCACAAAGCTCAGCGCATACAAAGTGGCTGTGTAAATACCCTATCGTCTTTTCGCCGAAATATAGACGGAAAGTGATTTTTAATAATATTCGTTCAAGTGTGGGAGAGATCCTCAGAGACCTTTGTAAGTATAAAGGTGTGGAAATCATCGAAGGTCATCTCATGCCAGATCATGTTCATATGTTGGTGAGTATTCCACCAAAGCTAAGCGTTTCAAGCTTTATGGGATATTTGAAGGGTAAAAGTTCGTTGATGATCTTTGATAGACACGCCAATTTAAAATATAAATTTGGCAACAGAAAGTTTTGGGCGGAAGGGTTCTATGTCAGTACGGTAGGGCTAAATGAAGCGACAATTCAAAAGTATATCAGAGAGCAAGAAAAGTCGGATTTAATCTCGGATAAATTGAGTAGTAAAGAGCATGTAGACCCCTTCAAGGGGTAGGCCAAAGCAGCAAAGACACTTAGCTTGAACGAAGAGAAAGCAGCGTCATTTAGGCGCAGTCGGTAACAAGCCCTTATAGGGCAAGAGCAAACCACCCGTTATACGGGTGGTCAGATTACTGACAAAGTGCTGGTTTTTTATCCGGCACTTTGATTTAATCAAATTCCGTTCACCCGACGGAGCTTGCCGCCATGTTAAGAATACCCCCTCCCCAAACTTTC
>NZ_CAWQMW010000135.1:0-37239 GCF_963895965.1 Xenorhabdus sp. PB30.3
AAGTAATGTGGATTATTTAAGAATGTCAGTTGATCATGTTCTGGATGAATATTTTTATATTCCTGAGTTTTTTGATCAAAAAATAGAAAGCATCAGGTTACGTCGATACATTAATAATGAGGAGGAAAATAGAATATTTATGATAGTTAAGCTTCCTGATAATATTATTAATGATAATTTAATCAGGGAAGTGATTGTCTTTATTTTCCTAGAAGATAAAGTTGTCAATGAACTTTATGAGAGAATAAAAAATATCATTTATAAAAATTTTAAAGTGGAAAGTTCATTTGTGATTGATAAACAGAGATCCAAATATACTTTATTTGAGGAACTTCACACGATTGATAACCATCAGCAAGGTTCTTCACTAAGAATTACTGTTGATAAAATAAATCGCGTTATAGATATATCAAAGAATAAAGACCTTACGAATCTTTTACCAAGCACTCTGATTATTGAATTTGAAAGACCTTATTATGGCTGGTCAGAGCAGGCAGAACAGCAGTACTATGAAGTCACTTCCCGCATTATTGGTGTGATGAAAAAAAACGATATATTACGGAAAAATAAGAGTAAATTTTGTAATATTATCCAATTTTAAATTTACTTTTAGTGTAATAAACACTGTAATGAAATGAGTCAGATTCAGGGAAAATATAGTTGATTTAAATTAAATATAGGAAACTTATGCAATTGCGTAATAATATCTTCCGAGCCCTGAAAAGCCGTAATTTTAGAATTTATTGGTTAGGTATGAGTGCTTCGCAAATAGGAAATTGGGTGCAACAAATAGCCATTGGCTGGGTTGCCTATCGATTAACTGAATCAGCGGGAGCTCTTGGCTTACTCAGCCTCTGTAACAATATTGGCGTCTTAATTCTTGCGCCATTTGCCGGTGTATGGATCGATAAACTGAATAAGCACAAACTTATTTATTATACTCAGGCACTGTTTCTTTTAGAAGCATTGGTACTTGCTGTGCTTTCTGCGACAGGAAGTATACAATTTTGGCATTTGATTACACTTTCCTTAATTATGTCAGTTGTTGCTGCTTTTGATATGCCATTACGTCAGACATTAGTCGCTGAGTTAGTTAATGAAAAAGAGTTATTATCTAATGCTGTCGCTCTTAATTCACTTTCATTCAATTTATCTCGCATCATTGGCCCGGCAATCGGGGGGTATTTACTTGCTAATGTTTCTGAATCTGCCTGCTTTATCCTTAATGCTTTCAGTTTTCTGATGATTATGTTCTCATTATCCTGTCTTCGCTGGTCATCTTTGCCCAAAATACCATTTACTGAAAAACATAACTTCTGGCAAAACTTGCGTGATGGTATTCAGTATGCGTTTTTGTTTGTACCTATTAGGTCTTTATTACTGACTTTGTGCTTGAGTGGTCTGACTCTTGCGCCTTTTTCAACACTGGTTCCTGCTATTATTCGCCAGTTATATGATGGTGATTCGATCATGGCGGGGAATATTTACGGTGGATTTGGGCTTGGAGCTATCATTGCAGTGGGCTATTTAGCTTATCACCAAAGCGCGAAGGGGCTAGAAAAAGCCATTTTCATTGCCATACTTTCTGCCAGCATTGCGTTAATAGTGTTATCCAGCACTCATGTTTATTGGGTTGGGTTGCTCTTATCGCCAATACTGGGAGCAGGGATCATTACCAATATAGTAGCCAGTAACAGTTTGTTACAGATTTTGGTAGAGGATGATAAACGAGGTCGAGTGATGAGTTTATTTGTCATGATTAGTGTAGGGGTTTATCCATTAGGTGCTTCTGGAATTGGATTTATTTCAACTTATCTTGGTCTATACCTAACTTTGATAATGGCTGGCGGGTTCGGTGTGCTAGCTGCGTTCATATATTGTTACTACCTGCCTCATCTTCGTACCGCCATAAGCTCAATAGATTAGTATCGCGTTAGCTACCAACGGATACCTTAGATTTTCAATCTGCTTCACAAAACATTAATTACGATATGTGTTTTATCTATTTACTGTTTGGCTAATTGTTTAAATAGTGTAGCGACACTATATTTTTATTGTTAACAAAAAGAAGCGATAAGTTTTGTTCTTACTTAGTTGCACGTTTTCCTTTTGTCCTGTCCATAACAACGATAACAGGCAATTTTGTGTATCCATAAAAAATAAGGAGATATACAAAATGGTAAAGCGGAGGTTTTATGCTGAGCAACCCAAAGAAAGATATTCCGTTAATTGTCATCAGTCTGGTCTGTATTATTGTGATAGCAATAACACTCGGCGCGTTTCCTGAAAAAACAAGTGTTATTGCTAATGCAATTTTTAATGGTCTGACTCGTTTGCTTGGGTCAACCATTCAGATTTTAGTGCTTGTCGCTTTGATGTTTGTCCTTTATCTGGCACTGAGTAAATACGGCAATATTCGCCTTGGAGAAGGAAAGCCAAAATATGCCACGGCACCGTGGTTATGCATGTTTATTTGTGCAGGCCTTGGTTCATCGACGTTATATTGGGGGGTGATGGAGTGGGCCTATTATTATAAAACGCCCGGTCTGAATATTGCTCCTCATACACCTAAAGCTCTCGAGTACAGTATTAGCTACTCTTTTTTCCATTGGGGAGTCAGTGCCTGGGCTACTTATGCTCTGGCTTCATTGGTGATGGCTTACCATTTTCATGTCAGAAAAAATAAAGGCCTGAGCCTGTCAGGGATCATCTCTGCCATTATCAAAATCAATCCTCAGGGTTTTTGGGGTCGTCTGGTGGATATGACATTCTTAATTGCGACGGTAGGCGCATTAACGATTTCGTTAGTGGTGACTGCATCGACATTAAGTGGTGGGCTTTCGGTGTTAACCGGCATACCGAACAATTTTATGGTTCAGGCCGGAATCACATTATTAGCCGCATTAATTTTCAGCTTAAGTTCTTATATTGGTATTGATAATGGTATGCGGCGATTAAGCCAGATGGTGGGCTGGGGAGCACTTGGGTTTGCGTTTCTGGTTCTGATGGCAGGGCCGACAGAATTTATCATTAATAATATTATTCATACCATTGGTCTGACGACGCAGAATTTCCTACAAATGAGCTTGTTTACCGATCCAATGGGGGATGGCCAATTTACCCGTAGCTGGACTGTTTTCTATTGGTTGTGGTGGATTTCATATACCCCCGGTGTTGCTATGTTTGTGACGAGGGTTTCTCACGGGCGAAAAATTAAGGAAGTGATTTGGGCATTGTTATTAGGTAGTACGTTTGGTTGTTGGTTTTTCTTTGGTGTTCTGGAAAGCTATGCGATGCACCAATTTATTACCGGAGCCATTAATGTCCCTGAAATATTAAATACGTTAGGTGGTGAAACGGCGGTTCATCAGCTATTGAATGCGTTGCCATTCGGCCAGTTTTTCCTTATTGCCTATCTTTGCATTATGATTATTTTTCTGGCCTCACATATGGATGCAGTGGCCTATACGATGGCAGCAACCAGTACCCGTAATTTAAGCGAAGGTCAGGACCCCAGCCGGAATTTACGTCTTTTCTGGTGCGTGGTGATTACACTCATTCCCCTTTCGATTTTGTTTACACAGGCTTCTCTGGAAACAATGAAAACAACGGTAGTGCTGACTGCACTTCCCTTTCTGGTGATCCTATTATTTAAGGTCTATGGTTTTATTCGCTGGATAAAACAAGATTACGCGCATGTTCCTGCCCATCTTATTGATACATCTGAACAGCAGGAAAATGTTGTTATTCCGGTGCCGATAAAAGTAAAAAACACTAACAATACCTTCATCCACGACAGCAATAACTAACAAAACAGTCAATGAACGTCATAAGAAGATTAAGGAATTGATATGAGCATCCAACATCCTGATTTCACATTGCCAAGAGATTTTTGTGCAAACCCGACAGAAGCTTATACCATGCCAGCCCGTTTCTATACTTCTCAGAGTGTATTTGATTATGAGAAAGAAGCGATTTTCGCTAAGAGTTGGATCTGTGTTGCACACATCAGCGAATTGGCTAACCCGAATGATTACATTACGCGTGAAATTATTGGTGAAAACATTGTCATCGTGCGTGGGCGTGACAAAGTATTACGGGCATTTTTTAACGTTTGTCCTCATCGTGGGCACCAGTTATTAAAAGGGGAAGGTAAGGCAAAAAATGTGATCACCTGCCCTTATCATGCTTGGGCCTTTAAACTTGATGGCACCTTAGCACACGCGCGTAATTGCGAAAATGTGACCAATTTTGATAAAGACTTAGCGACTCTGACCCCTGTTAAACTGGAGGAATACGCTGGTTTTGTCTTTATTAATATGGATGTAAATGCCGGTACAGTTGAACAACAGTTGCCGGGATTAGGAGCCAAAGTATTGGAAGCCTGCCCTGAAGTTTACGATTTAAAACTGGCTGCCCGTTTCACGACATCAACTCCTGCTAACTGGAAAAGTATTGTTGATAACTATCTGGAATGTTATCACTGTGCTCCGGCCCATCCGGGTTTTTCTACTTCTGTTCAGGTTGATCGCTACTGGCATACTATGCGTGATAACTGGTCATTACAATTTGGTTATGCCGTTCCCTCAGAGCAATCTTTCAAATTTGAAGGTGAATCTTCATTCCATGGTTTTTGGTTATGGCCTTGTACTATGTACAACGTTACGCCCATTAAAGGAATGATGACGGTTATTTATGAATTTCCGGTTGATGCGGAAACAACGCTACAACACTACGATATTTACTTTACCAATGAGGATCTGACGCAGGAGCAAAACGATTTGATCGAATGGTATCGTGATGTTTTTCGCCCGGAAGATCTTCGTTTGGTTGAAAGCGTACAAAAGGGACTGAAATCCCGTGGCTATCGTGGTCAGGGGCGCATCATGGCAGATAGCACAGGAAGTGGGATGAGTGAGCATGGTATCGCTTATTTTCATAATCTTATCGCGCAAATCTACCATGAAGAATGAGGTGTAGTTTATGGCTACTTATCAAATGGTTGGTGTTATTGTCAGCGATATTGAAACGATAACGCCAACCATTAAGCGTTTCACGTTAATACCTGATCAAAACACGCATTTACCCTCGTTTACTGCTGGCAGTCATATTTTTGTGCAAATGCAGGATGGTAGCTGCAATTATAGTAATGCTTATTCGTTGCTCAATTCTCCTTTTGATGAACAACGTTATCAAATTGCGATTAAGCGGGAAGCGCGTTCACGCGGTGGTTCGGCATTTATGCATGAAAAAGTCACTGTCGGGGATAAACTCTCTGTTTCTGAGCCAAATAACTTATTCTCAATCGTGCCTGAAGCTAAAAAACATATCTTGATTGCGGGTGGAATCGGGATCACGCCATTTATGTCTCACTTGCATCAGCTGGAACAGCAAAATGCAGATTATGAACTTCATTATTGTTACCGGAATGCCAATGAAAACGCATTCTGGCAGGAATTAATGGCATCTGAATTTAAAGATAAAGTTGTTTGTCATGTTTCATCTGAAGGTTCCCGTATTGAGCTGGAGACTTTCATTGCTCAATTGCCTGAAGGAAGCCACATTTATACATGCGGTTCAAATTCATTAAGTGAAGGTGTCAAACAAGCGGCACAAAAAGCCGGCTTTCCTCAATATCAGTTACATTTTGAGCAGTTTGCGGTTGAAGATAAAACCGGGGATGCTTTTACCCTTGTACTTGCCAGATCAGGCATTGAACTGGAGGTTGATAGCGAATCGACAATTCTGCAAGTTATTGAAAGAAATAACGCCGCAGTGGTTGAAAGTTTATGTCGCGAAGGGATCTGCGGAACTTGTGAAACGGCGATTTTAGAAGGCGAGGTCGATCATCGTGATCACTATTTTAGTGATGAAGAAAGAGAGAGCCAGACATCTCTGCTGATTTGCTGTTCCAGAGCGAAAGGTAAACGGCTGATGATTGATTTATAATGAAAGTCATTTCTAGGGCTACGCGGAATATTCTGTAGCTCTATACTCCACATTGTTGCTCACCGCGCTGGCTTATTTTTGTCACAATCATCGCTGTACAAATGCTATCCATCCTCCGGCCTCGATTAATGTTAGTCCCCCCTCATAAATACAAATGGTTGTTTTATTGAATAAAAAATAACATGTTGCGATGGTGGGAAAATGTCCTCATCAGAAAATACCTTATAGGGGGGGAATATGAATAATCATTACGATGTTTTGATTATGGGGGCTGGTGTTTCTGGTATCGGTATGGCATGCCATCTGGCCAGAGAATGCCCAGATAAAAAAGTGTGGATATTAGAGCGTCGTCGTGCAATTGGTGGAACATGGGATTTATTCCGTTATCCGGGTATTCGTACTGATTCGGATATGATGAGTTATGGCTATAAATTTAGTCCCTGGACAGAAACCAGTATTTTTGCTGATGGGCCTTCAATCAAACGTTATCTCCGTTCAGCGATGGAAGAGTATAAAATTGATAAAAAAATTCAGTTTGGGATAAAAATAATCCTAATTAATTGGTCAAATAAAAGCCGTCAATGGGAGATTACAGCAATTGATGAGGCCAGCGGTGAAACCCGGCAGTTTACCTGCAATTTTCTGATCGGTGCGACAGGTTACTTTAACCATGATGAGCCTCATTCCCCCAAACTTCCCGGACTTGAAGATTTCAAGGGCCCGGTGGTTCATCCGCAACATTGGCCTGAGACTTTAGATTACAAACGGAAACGGGTTGTAGTGATTGGAAGTGGTGCGACAGCGGTAACTTTATTACCGGCAATGGCTAATGATACAGAGCATATTACTATGCTACAGCGTTCTCCCAGTTATATTTTTTCAATACCGGGCAGGGATAAATTCGCTGAATTTTTTAAAGGCATTATTCCTCAGCGTTGGATTTACGCCCTGAGCAGAGAGCGTAATATATTATTTTTCAGTTATCTATATAAGATAAGCCGATATTTTCCCAATATGTTGAGAGCATTTTTGCTGGGACTAGCCCAAAGGAAAGTTGGCCCTGATTTTGACATGAAAAATCTTACGCCTGAGTACATGCCGTGGGATGAACGATTGTGTTTTGTGCCCGATAGTAATTTTTTTAAGATAATAAGAGAAGGAAAAGCATCGATTGTTACTGATCATATTAAGCATATTACTGAGAATGGCATTTTGTTGCAGTCTGGTAAGGAGTTACCGGCAGATATCATCGTAACAGCGACAGGTTTACAATTACAGCTTATGGGGGGGGTTGGGGTTTCCATTGATGGGCAACCGATAGACCCTAGTACCCTTATGTTTTATAAGGGAACATTGATTCGGGATATTCCTAATTTTGCTTATCTGTTTGGGTACATTAATAATGCCTGGACATTAAAAATTGATCTTTCAGCGGATTATATATGTCGTCTGTTCCATGAAATGGATCGCCGTCAGGCTACGGTTGTGACTCCACATGCGCAGCCGGATGAGATTGTGGTGGATGAGAATATTTTCGGGGCGCTGAAATCCAGTTATGTAAAACGAAGCGGTGATGCTCTTCCCCGTCAGGGACGCAGCGAAAACTGGCGTGTGTCACATGATTATCAAAAAGATAAACAGGTTTTACGTCAACCAGTAGATGATCCGGCTTTGGAGTGGACATAATTATCAACAGTCCGTTATTGTAACGGGCTGTCATCTGCGGGTAATCAGGTTATCTTTGTGCTTTTTAATTAACTGTTTTTTCGAAAGCCAGGAGAAGGCGATCCCGGATACAGCACCAAAAAAATGACTTTCTGTTGAAACGTAGGCATGCCAGGGGAACAGATTAATTGCGATTCCGCCGTAGTAGATAAAGACAACAATCGCGAAAAAGAAATCTTTGGCTCGTTTGAGAAAAAAGGCATTAGCCAGTAATAAACCCCACAGACCAAAAATCCAGCCGCTGGCACCAACATGAATGGCACTACGTCCGAATAGCCAGACTAACATTCCTTCCGTAAAAATAATGAACAGGCTGGCCAGAATGTAATATCGGATGGAGTGAGCCATCAGTAATGCACTCAGGATTAATAAAGCAGGCAGATTACTGAACAGATGTGACCAGCTACCATGCAGAAACGGAGACAGAGGAATACCAATCAACCCCTGAATGTATCGGGGGATAATACCAAAATTACTTAATGCTCCATCGGTTAAGGTATTAAGTAATTGGAGGAGGATAAGCAGTGAGGTTAGCCCTATCAGAATATAAAACCGTTTTTGTAACCATAGTTTCACTATGCTGTTTCCTCAATCTTATTAACTGAATCAAATTTTATTATTTGATACCAGATGACTTTTGAGTTAAGAAAAAGTATCACCTACTCAAATAATTCGTTTTTATAATTCAGATAGTGTCTTTGTAGTTAGACAGTATTTTGGTCGTTTTAACCAAATCTTATTTTAATAATATCTCATTCGTGTCTCATTCCTAATTTTTGTGCCTCTATTTTTTTATTTATAGATCAATTCCCTAATGCCTGAACACTCTCAACCAAATCAGCAAGCTGCGCTACAACCCGATCGCCTACATCGGCGTTATCGCCACCTAATGTTTTATTGCGCATAAAATCACGTTTTATCTGCTGCCAGCGCAGTTCTTCCTCTGGTGTCAGGGTGCCACGAAGTTCGGCCAGTTTAAGTAAGTTTTCTTCTGCTCCACTGGTCAGTAGTTGTGCTTCTCCCAAATAGTGATCATCCAGAATGCGCTGTATTTCGGCTTCATTCATGACCGCAGAAACTTTTTCACTGAGTTTATTCATATTGCGGTAACTGCCCTGTAGTTTGAACGGTGGTTCTGTTCGGTATTTGTCTGACTGGGCGGCACTGGCAATATATTGCTGGTTAACTTTGAAAACGACACTTCTCATGCTTAACAGCCTTTCAAGGATCGCGACGATTTCAGTAATTTCAGCATCACTATATGGGTAACTTAAGGCATTGCCGGAGAAGGGTTTGCCCATTGCTTTATCGATAAACAGGTAAAGATCGTTCATATCGCGTAATGCCAGTGGAGCCAATACCGGGTTTGAAGTCAGGCTGTTTTCGATATAGCTCAGTGTGAAAGCCTCTTCCATACCTCCCAGCACTTCACCGAGGTTATAAATATCGGCACGGTTTGCCAGCATATCAGGGATTTTGAATAGCTCACCGGATTCGGTATAGGGGTTACCGGACATAACGACGCAGAATTTTTTACCGCGCATATCGTAAGTTTTGGTTTTGCCTTTCCAGACACCTTCTATACGCCGTGTTCCGTCACACAGGGAAATAAATTTTTGCAGAAATTCAGGATTGGTATGCTGAATATCATCAATATACAGCATCACGTTATTGCCCATTTCCAGTGCCAGATTCAGCTTTTCCAGCTCCTGACGGGCTGTTGCATTCGGAGCCTGAGCCGGATCGAGTGATAGTACATCATGCCCTAATGCGGGGGCGTTAATCTTCATGAAAATCAGGCCAAGACGGTTGGCGATGTATTCCATTAAGGTGGTTTTACCGTAGCCCGGCGGGGAGATCATCAACAGCATTCCCATCAGGTCTGTTCTTTTACCTTCTCCGACAGCACCCATTTGTTTGGCAAGATTATCGCCGATTAATGGCAGATAAACATCGTTGATCAGTTTGTTGCGGACAAACGAGCTCAGTGGTCGAGCCTTGAATTCATGCAGCTTTAGGGATTGGCGCTGCTGATTCAGGACACCCTGACGTAATTCCTGATAATGATGATAAGCGGGGATAAATACCTTGCGCTGTTTTCTCATACGGCAGAAATAGTCATCAAGGCTGAGCGTCAGCGTCTGGTTAATGATGGAAGGATGTTCGCCAATTAAATTGGTGACAGTAAAGTGCAGATCAACTTCACTGAAGCGGGCGTTCAGCGATTTATCCAGTACGGTCAGGGCGACAGCTTCCGAAATATAATCTTTTAGTGGTGCAAATTCGGCTAAGGAGCAAAGCCCGTTCAGCCAGTTCTCCACCAGCGTCCAGCGTTGAGCAAAGCGCTGGCCGAGATTCTGCTGTGAGTGAATGAAATCACCCCACATATGCGCTTTTTCCAGCGCAGATTGCAGACCTTCCAGCAAGGCTCGGGCATATTTACTGAAAGTAAATTCTACTGTCATGCGACTCAGCGCAAGACACAGATATTCAGCGGCCTGTGTTTGCTGATAGGGTTCACACCTGATTGGGTTGCGTTCAAGGAACAGGCTTATTTCTGCTTCTATTTCAGCTTCCAGATCCCGTAAGCCAGCATCATTACGGAATAGCTGATAAATATTGGTGCAGGTGCGTGCGCGTTCCGGCCATAAAGATGGTTGCTCTTCTTGCTGAACTTGCTCCCAGAACAGAAAGGCAATTGCTCTGGCATGGGGGTTGAAACGCAGAAGATCGGCACTTTCCCCGACAGGAATGAGTTTGCGCAGAATGGCAATGGCATCATGATCATGAATCCCTTTTTCATACCCTTCTTTATAACGGGGAGCGGCAAAGTCACGCACGGTTTTTTCCAGCATATCCGGCTGGCTAATCAGGGATTTTAGCCGATCCAGTGTTAATCCGGCCTGCTCTTTGCTGGCTGCGTAGATAAGTGAATAAGCAAGGTATTCTGCCCGATAGACTGAGGGTGATTCAGATTCAAGGGAAATCGCCCAGTAGGGTTTCAAAGACTCAAGTTCCGAGCTGTTTATCGGCTCCTGATAATCTGTGCCTGTTAAATGCAGATATAATTTGTCGCCTCGTGGAAGGATGGTCAGATCCAGTTCCTGTGTATTAACACTGAAACGATGACGAGGCCCAAGTTTGATAATATTGCCGCCATCTTCGTAGATATCCTTTTTATCCCGCAGACTGCGGATCGCCTGATCGCGTGCGGCCCTGAATTTGGCATCAATATCATCCGCTTTAACACTGTCTTTCAGTTCACGCAGGCGCCCGATAATTTCACGGGCTTTCAGCGACAGGGTATCAGCAGCAAAGAAGGCGTTCAGTTCATCAAGAGAAGAAAATTTGGCTGTTCTGCGGTTGATGCTCTCCAGTAAGCGTTCTGCCGCAACCTGTAAATTCTGAGTCTTGCGCTGGCGCTCATCCAGCAGCGATTGTTTATGCGTTTCAAATGTTTCCAGTAACTCTTCGCGTTTATCCAGAATGTCATTCAGGAATTCATCGTGGTCACTGAACTGGCTTTCAAGTTCTTCCAGCTGAACTAACAGGCGTGAGAGTTGTTCCTCACAGCGTTCGGGGTCAGTGGAAAGTGTCAGGGCGTTGGTGATCCCCTGACTGAACAATTTAAATTGCGCACTAAATTGTGCGACGGATTCAACCGCGCCTTTTTCTTTGCGGCGCTGTTGTAGTCTGGCTTTGGCCTGATTCAGCAGGGCATAAATTTCAGAGATGGATTCAATAATATGCGTTTGCTGGGTTGTATCTTCAAATTTCAGTGAGGCCATCAGGTTTGATAGCATATCCAGATCGGCTGACATTTTCTCCATGCCCGCCAATGGTTCTGTCAATTGGGCGCTGTTGGCCGCTTCTTGTATTTGCTTATCCAGTATTTGTAACTGTTGATTGAAAGGCAGTAATGCTTTGTCGCTGGCGAGGAAATCTGCGGTTGCCAGTGAAATACGTTGTTGACTGTCAGCCAGTTGTGCTTCCATTTCATCAAGGCGGACGAGGTCAATATAACGGTGGTCACGCAGGGTAATTAAGTGGCCACGCTGGATACTCAGCTTGTTTAAGGCATCAATATATTGCTGAGTTTCAGTCCAGCTTTCCGGCAGCATGGCAGTCAGCAGCTCTTTTTGATGCGATGTGGCCTCATTCATCGCCCGGACGGATTGACGACGAATACTTTCGACTTTTTCGTATTCATCCAATACGCGCTCGCCGGTGTTGGCGATCTCTTTGAGAAGTGCTGCAATATGCAGGTTTTGTTCGTCACTTAGCCACTTTTCGTCACTTAACCAATAGTAGATATCCACCAGACGGCGGGTATCCTGACAGAGTTTTTCATAAAGCTGAGAAGAAATATGCTGTTGTTCAATTTCCTTAGCGATATGGTAAAGATCGGAAATTCCCCGCACCAGTTCCGCATTGCCGATACGCCCCAGAAAGCTGTTTTTTGCCGGTTGGCGGGCGGCATATTCGTCAGAATAGAAAGGGGTTTGCCAGATTTGCATCGGATGGATGCGTGTTGGCTCATCTGACTGGCCTTCGAACAGCACCATCTGACCATCTTCCAGCATGGCATAACCGTGCCCGAACAGCGGGTTTTGCAGTTTACGTTCGATCAGGTTGTAATTGAACAGTGCCAGCCGACCGAGTTTTGGCTCATAGAAGATATACATAACATCTTCGCCATTCGGGGAGCGGCGAACCCGCCTGAAACGCATTCCGTCCATGGGCTGATCGAAAGTTTTGTACTCGCCGTTTTGCAGATAATAGCCGCCGGGGAAAATAATGCCGTGATCTTCCGGTAGCTGAATACAAGCCAGCCCAATGGCATCAATACGTTGTACCGTCTGAGTCAGCGTGTTGTAAACCAGATAACGCCATGTATCCTCGCGATAAGGCAGAATTTTCAGCAAAACCAGACTGCCGGTCTGAGCATATTCAATTTGTGCATCATCCAGTGATTGGGTTTTATCCAACACCGCTTCCCGATAAATACCCAGCCCATCTTCGGTATTGTTTTCACATTTGATGGTCAGATCGCCACCAATCGTTTCCACAAACACCGTATCGAGAATGTTCATATGTGGATAGCGACCATGAACGGTATTTTCCCGTGTTGTTCGCTGCCATTCAAAATCATAGGCCGGAGGCAGGGCGATATCTCGTTCACCGCGATTATCGATGTACCTGATTTCGGTTTTATCGCTGGAGATTGCCCAACGGAATACGCGGATATCGGTGATCCGCTCACCAATCTGAAAACTGGCAAGGAGTTTGCCATCCCGTTCAACCAGTTCCAGTAATTGCGTGTTTTTATAGTAGGTATAGAGTTCGTGAAAATCCTGCACAAAGCTGGTGATATTAAGAAACGTTCCTATCAGCGGGACGGATTCAACATCATATTCATCATTTTCTTTTTTCAGTTTGTACAGGGAGAAAACATCTTCGACCCGCGTTTCTTTTTTCAGGCCAAGGAAAACATTATAGCCAAGCAGCAGCCAGTCACCGACGCGGACAATATCCCGGGCAACGCAATTATTTTCTGTGCGGATACGGATACGACCAATAATATCTGTCTGGTTTTTGCCAAATTCTTCCAGACGACGGCTATTCAGCAGGCTGACTTTTTCGTGGAGCTGTTGGCCCTGTTCAGACAGACGATTGCGTAAGATATCATAGGCTCCACCTTCAGCGACGGCGTTATCCAACAATTCCTGTTCGCGGGTGTTTACTTGATTATCATTCAGTTGGCTATCTGACATGGCGTAAGTGTTTCCTTGCTTTTATGAGATTAATTCGGGTTTCAGGGCATGTGGATTGCCCACCGGCACGGTTGCCGTGGCGGTGGGTATGACTGATTACTCTTCAGAATTATCTTTATTCGGGCTTTTTGGAGTCTGATCTTTTTGACTGCCACTGAACATATTGACCAGAGACTGGACTTCCGGGTTTTGCAGCAGAGAGTTGAAATCAAGTTTCTTCTCCCCCACTTCTTTTTCCACAAATTTTTCTACAATGCCCTTATCACCTTTACCAGTCAGCAGCTTATCGACGGCTGATTTGACTAATGGGCTTTTGTCCACCACGCCATTAATGGCTTTGCCGACAGTAAGCGCTTTGGAGAAGGTATTGAAGAAACTACCGTCGCCACCCACGATATCAATGTTGGTTTTGCTGAGCGCCGCTGCCAGTACTTCTGCCTGCTCTTTGGCGATCTCTTTATTGGCGGCAATAGCAGACATGGCCTGTTCAAAGTCTTTCTCAAGACGCATACGGAACTCTTCGTGATCACGGGCAGTATCGTTAAGGTTGCCCATGGCAGTGAATTTATCGGTCAGACCATCAGCTTCTGCTTTCAGGCGCTGGCGGATAACTTCAGCCTGTGCTGTACCCAGCTGGCCTTCACCGCGAGCCTGTGCTGTCAGTTTTTCTTCCAGTACTTTGGCATCCACCAGACCCAGCTTCTCTTTGGCGTGAGCTTGTTGCTCGTCACCACGGGCCTGAGCTGACAGTTTCTCTTCCAGAACTTTGGCTTCTGCCAGCCCTTGTTTCTCAGATGCATCAGCCTGAGCTTCCATGACTCGCGCTTCAGCCAGACCTTTTTCCTGTGTACCACGAGCTTCTGCCAGTAATTTCTCGGCAATGATATTGGCCTGAACCAGACCTTCTTTCTCTTCTGCTTCAGCTTTAGCCTGACGAATACGGGCTTCAGCCAGACCCAGAGCCGCTTCTTCCGCTTCAACACCTTCAGCCATCCGTTTTTTCGCTTCAGACTGTTTAGCGGCGGCTTCGAGTTCTGCCTGTGCCATAGTGCTGATTTCCAGTGCTTTGTATTTTGCACTGTTCTCATCCGCTTCGGCCTGTTTCACCTGCCGAACCAGCTCTTGCTCTGCTTTGGCCTGAGCATCAATAATGGTGATTTGTTTCTTGCGATCAGCCTCAGAAACCATGCGCACTTCTTTAATACGTTCTTCTTCCTGCGCAACGGTTTTTTCTACCGCGACACGTTCACGAATGACGTTGGAGATATTTTTGCGCTCTTCTTCCAGTGCTTTCTCTTTTTCGATGCGCTGGAGTTCGACTTCACGCTCGCGGGAGACAATTTCCAGCTCCTGTGCGCGAGTGACCTTTTCCATCTCAATGATCACGGCCCGTTCGCGGTTTTGTTGTGCCACCTCTACTTCACGCAGGCGGTTCTCTTCGCGAATTTCAATTTCCTGTTGGGTCTGAATGCGGGCCTGTTCTGCTTTCAGGCGCTCTTCTTCTTTGACTTTCAGGGTTTCGGCTGTTTCACGGGCACGAATGCTTTCAATTTCACGTTTCTGGCGGGCTTCGGCATCAGCCTGTTGGCGCTCTAAAGCAAGGCTGGCTTCGCGGGTTTCCACGTTTTTCTTCTGGATAGCCAGTTCCTGATCCCGCTCTTTCTGGTTGGTTTCTATATTATGAATTGCCGTAATTTCAGTGATCTTACGGATACCTTCGGCATCGAAAATATTGTTCGGATCCAGCGAGTTTTTTGGCGTTTGTTCCAGATAATCGATGGCAACGTCTTCCAGCGCATAACCATTTAAATCTTTGCCGATCACATCAACAATACGGTCGCGGAAATTCTGGCGGTCTTCAAACAGTTTTGATAGTTCGAATTGTTTACCAACCGTTTTCAGGGCTTCTGAGAATTTTGCGCTAAACAGGGCGTTGACTGCGTTATGGTCAGATGCGCGCTCAACACCGATAGATTTTGCCACTTTCAGAACATCTTCAGTGGTTTCATTGACGCGCAGATAGAAAGCAACCGTAATGTCTGCACGCAGGTTATCTTTACAGATCAGGCCATCTTTACCCCGACGATCTACTTCCAGCGTCAGCAGTGAGATGCGCATAAATTCTTTCTTATAAATAACGGGATAGACCAGTGCACCGGTGAAATGCACTTTGGGCTGAGCTGACATATCGTTAACGATCAGGGCGGTTCCTTGTGGGACTTTGATATAAAACGCTTTGAAAAGCCCAAAGAAACCCAGAATGACGATAATAATTGTCGCAATAATTATCAGGAAAGGCATGAAATCAGCCAAGTTAATATCTGACATGTGTATGTGTTTCTCCATTTTGTTTTAGGGCAAACATTGTCGAGCAAACCTGTTCGGGGTTAACGTAATTCCCCGGAGTTTAAGCTGCTATTCATCCATGACCGGAATGTAGAGTGAGGCATGTCAGATAGCAAAATTTACGGTACTGGGTTTAGTAGCAAGAACGTTGTCACAATCTGAATTCATCTTCACTGACGACGGTATAGCTGTTCGTTGTGGCGTCGTAGCTAATAAGGACGACACGATCCCCGCGGGTAATGCCATCACTTTCTGGTGCACGAATCTGCAAGATAAGGCTGGCTCCATTGTTATTCATCAGTGCTTCACCCCGTTGTTCAGTGACAATGGGAGAGCGGACTTCAGCTATTTTTCCGATTAAATTATCAACACTGTTGGAACGATTGAGTTTGGCGAGTTTCGGTTGTAACGGGCGCAGGAGCATGGTTGTCAGTAATAGGGCAATAAAACCAACGATAAACAGCGCCACTGTACCAAGTAAGTAACGGATTAAATCAGTTTCAATAAAACGCAGCATTAAATGTTCGCTGAAATAGCCCAGCGGCCAGCCGATCAGAGTAATCAGTGTGATAATAATGGTGACGGGAATTCCGCTCAGGCCAAGTTTTGTTAACCATCCAGCCAGAACAGAAGCATCAGAGGCATCGAAACCATCTACATCGATATTAAGAATATCAATGTCTAATAAGCCAAAAGCAGCACAAATCCAATAAAATAAAACAATAAGTAATAGCCCGCTGAAAATAACCACCGGGAAAGCTAAGCAGTTTTGTAAAAAAAGCTCCATTGGAATGCTATCTCTGGATGATAATAATTTTTAATAATACTCAATTAAATCAGTTTTCAAAATAACTGAATAGAGGAAGAGATGGTTTTTTTGAATCCTAATGCAATAATTGAAAATTGTTATTTATTTATGTTTTTATAGTGAAGGATAAAATAATTTATTTTCTTGATTGGTTGTTATTCTGTATGGAAATAAAAATAAGTGTAAGGGTATTTAAGATATAAATTCAGAGCGGAATATCATTTGATATAATTCATAATATAAATTATAAGTTAATTAATTATTTTTCTGTGGCTAATTATACGACATACGACACACAATGGATTTCAAGATGCGTCGCAGCCAACTAAAGAGGCAACTTGAAAGACGAAGTGTATAGCTGAGAAAGGACTAAGATAAGCTGAAAAAATGGGGCGCTAACACCACAACGTTGTTAGCTCTGGAGTGCATAAATTTACTTGCACCTTTTCACATATTTTGTCAGCTTTAGTGATGTCAGGGGTGCTGACAACGACTTTTTTAAGACAGGGTAAAGATGATGAAAAATGTAGGTTTTATCGGCTGGCGTGGCATGGTTGGTTCAGTATTGATGCAGAGGATGATCGAGGAAGGGGATTTTAATGAGATTAACCCCGTCTTCTTTACTACTTCCCAACACGGGCAAGCAGCGCCGGAATTTACAGGTAAATCAGGTGTATTGCAGGATGCTTCTGATATTGAAGCACTCAAAGCACTGGATATTATTATCAGCTGTCAGGGGGGAGATTATACCAATAACATTTACCCTAAACTGAGAGCAACGGGCTGGCAAGGGTATTGGATTGATGCAGCTTCTGCACTGCGTATGAATGATGATGCTGTCATTATCCTTGATCCTGTTAACCACCAGCACATTCAGGACAGCCTGAATAATGGCATTAAAACGTTTGTTGGTGGTAACTGTACCGTCAGCCTGATGTTGATGTCATTGGGTGGTTTGTTTGCTAATAACTTGATTGAGTGGGCATCAGTTTCAACTTATCAGGCTGCTTCCGGCGGTGGTGCTCGTCATATGCGCGAACTATTGACGCAAATGGGCATGCTGCACAATCAGGTTGCGGGGGAACTTCAAAATCCGGCTTCTGCTATTTTGGATATTGAAAAGCGCGTCACAGACTTTACCCGCAGTGGCACGTTACCGACAGATCAATTTGGTGTTCCACTGGCGGGAAGTTTGATCCCGTGGATTGATAAGCAGCTGGAAAATGGTCAGAGCCGCGAAGAGTGGAAAGGGCAGGCGGAAACCAACAAGATCCTGAACACAGGTAACAATGTTATTCCGGTTGATGGTCTGTGTGTCCGCGTTGGCGCATTGCGCTGCCATAGTCAGTCATTTACCCTGAAACTGAAACGAGATATCCCGATCCACGAAATTGAAACGCTGCTGGCTTCCCATAATGAGTGGGTTCGCGTGATTCCGAATGATCGAGAACTAACAATGCGTGAATTAACACCTGCTGCGGTGACAGGGACTTTGAATACACCTGTGGGACGCCTGCGTAAGCTGAATATGGGGCCTGAATATCTGTCAGCCTTTACGGTTGGTGATCAGCTATTGTGGGGAGCGGCGGAGCCACTTCGCCGTATGTTGCGTATTTTGTTGTAGAAATAATTTGATTATTATACACAATGAATTTCAAGATGCGTCGCGGCGGCAAGGGAGTTCATCCCCGGGAGCATAGATAACTATGTGACTGGGGTGAGCGAGCGTAGCCAACAAAGAGGCAACTTGAAAGACGAAGTGTATAGCCAATGTGATAGTTGGAGTAACCTGCCAATAGAATCGATGAATGATAATATTGGCGGTGACTACTAAATACAAATCTTTCAAAAATAAGAATTAGAAGAATATTAATTAATATCATAATTATCAATGAATGCTTAAATTGCTTCATCCATTATGATTTCATTTTATAGTGGATAAATAAAACCCATTATTATCAGTTTTGTTTTTATTGAGAAGGTGTTTATCTATTCTGATGTTTTTTAATTTTACTGGAAATAATAAACTGGTAGGGGTTTTTATACCATATAACCCAGATAACGGTTGTTATCTGGGTTAATGGATGAATATTAAATATCAATATTCGCTGCTTTCAGCGCATTCTCTTCGATAAATGCACGGCGAGGTTCAACCGCATCGCCCATCAGGGTGGTGAACAGTTGATCCGTTGCAATGGCATCTTTCACAGTAACACGCATCATACGGCGGGTTTCAGGGTTCATTGTGGTTTCCCACAATTGCTCAGGGTTCATTTCTCCCAGACCTTTATAGCGCTGAATAGAAAGACCACGGCGTGATTCTTTGCTCAGCCACTCCAGCGCTTGTTCAAAGCTGCTCACAGGCTGACGGCGCTCACCACGTTCAATGTAGGCACCTTCTTCAATCAGATTGCTGATCAGTTCACCCAGTTTGCTGATACGACGGTATTCGCCACCGTGGATGAAATCGAAATCCAGATTGTAGTTGGTATCAACACCGTGGGTACGGATACACAGAACCGGCTCATAAACCTGACGTTCGCGGTTTTCATGGATTTGATAGCTGTAAGTGCTGCCATGCTGCTCTTTATCATTCAGGCGAATAGTCAGGGCACTGACCCACTCTTCCACTCTGGTCTGATCGGTTAAGGTATCTTCTGTCAGCTTCGGATGATAGACCAGATTGCTCAGTAACGCCTGAGGATACAAACGCTCCATACGTTTGATGATTTTTTGCGCGGCATTGAATTCAGTGACCAGCTGTTCCAGTGCTTCACCTTTCAGCGCCGGAGCATGTGGATTGGTATACAGTGATGCGCCATCCAGTGCGATGGACATCTGATACGCTTCCATTGCATCATCATCTTTGATGTATTGTTCTTGTTTGCCTTTCTTCACTTTGTACAGTGGTGGCTGGGCAATATAGACATAACCACGCTCAATGATCTCAGGCATCTGGCGATAGAAGAATGTCAGCAACAGAGTACGGATGTGGGAACCATCAACATCGGCATCGGTCATGATGATAATGCTGTGATAACGCAGTTTGTCCGGGTTGTACTCATCACGACCGATACCACAGCCCAGTGCGGTAATCAGGGTTGCTACTTCCTGTGAAGAGAGCATTTTGTCAAAACGCGCTTTTTCAACGTTCAGGATCTTACCTTTCAGTGGCAGGATTGCCTGATTCTTACGGTTACGACCCTGTTTTGCAGAACCACCCGCAGAATCACCCTCCACTAAGTAAAGTTCAGAGTGGGCCGGATCACGTTCCTGACAGTCAGCCAGTTTGCCCGGAAGACCTGCCAAATCCAGAGCACCTTTACGACGGGTCATCTCACGTGCTTTACGTGCTGCTTCACGGGCACGGGCTGCATCAATGATTTTGCCGACAACGGTTTTGGCATCGTTCGGGTTTTCCAGCAGGTATTCCACCAGCTTCTCATTCATCAGCGTTTCAACGGCGGTTTTCACTTCAGAGGAAACCAGCTTGTCTTTGGTCTGGGAAGAGAACTTCGGATCCGGAACCTTAACGGAGATAACGGCAATCAGGCCTTCACGGGCATCATCACCGGTCGCGCTGACTTTGGATTTTTTGTTGTAACCCTCTTTATCCATGTAACTGTTGAGGGTACGGGTCATCGCGGTACGGAAGCCCACTAAGTGAGTTCCCCCATCGCGCTGAGGAATGTTGTTGGTGAAGCAGTAAATATTTTCCTGAAAACCGTCATTCCATTGCATGGAAATTTCAACACCGATACCGTCTTTTTCGGTAGAGAAATAGAAGACATTCTGGTGAATCGGGTTTTTATTGCGGCTCAGGTATTCAACAAATGCTTTGATTCCGCCTTCGTAATGGAAGAGATCTTCAGCATTGGTACGTTTATCAACTAAACGGATGGAAACACCGGAGTTCAGGAATGACAATTCGCGCAGACGTTTTGCCAGAATATCGTATTCGAACTCGGTGTTAATTTTGAACGTATCCATACTAGGCCAGAAACGCACGGTTGTTCCCGTTTGTTCTGTATCACCGACTACTTTCAGTGGTGACTGTGGAACCCCATGCTGGTAAGTCTGTTCGTGCACTTTGCCGTCACGACGGATAGTCAGTTCCAGTTTTTCAGATAAGGCGTTAACAACAGAAACCCCTACGCCATGCAGACCGCCGGAAACTTTATAGGAGTTGTCATCGAACTTACCCCCCGCATGCAGCACAGTCATGATGACTTCCGCTGCTGAAACACCTTCTTCTTCGTGTATGCCGGTAGGAATACCGCGGCCATCATCCTGTACAGAAACAGAGTTATCTGCATGGATAGTAACAACTATTTTGTCACAATGACCTGCGAGGGCTTCGTCGATAGCGTTGTCAACAACCTCGAAGACCATGTGGTGCAGGCCAGTACCATCATCGGTATCGCCGATATACATGCCTGGACGTTTACGAACAGCATCCAGCCCTTTTAATACCTTGATACTTGAGGAGTCATATGTATTCGACATCAACGTTTCTCGCTTATCTTAATCCTGTGGTTGAACCTCTTACCCTTCGTCTTTCGAATCACCTTTACTATGCTGGCTGAATTCGAAATCCATAGGGCATATTTTGCCATGTTCTACGCTAAACATCCTGCTATTTACGTCAATCATGTCTGCAACCTGCTCGGGTGTAATTGCACTGACAAACACCTGAGCCTGCGTAGATTTCAGACGCTCGGCTAATAACTTACGACGGCCGGCATCCAATTCAGAGGCAAAATCATCAAGCAGATACAGGCATTTTTGCCCGCTCTGTCGGGTGAAATATTCACCCTGCGCTAACCTAAGAGCACACATCAGTAACTTAAGCTGACCACGAGAGAGCATATCCTCTACAGATGTGCCGTCTGCCCTGATCCGCAGATCGGCCTTGTGGGGGCCGGATGCGGTATAGGTTAATGCTTTATCGCGCTCAAATTGCCGCGCGAGTAGTTCTGCATATTCACTCTCTTTGTCCCAGCCCTGCTGAAAAGAGATATTGAGAGTGAATTCAGGTAAAAACTGTTTACAGGTTTTCTCAATATCTTCCGCAATACCTGCAATATATTCAGCCCGCCACTGGCTTATCTGAGTTGCCAGTGGCGCAAGCTCATGATCCCAATGCTGGATCTGGCTATAGCGGGTGACTTGCCGTAATGCCGCATTCCGTTGTTTGAGCAACCTTTTCAGATTGGCCCAGCCAGCAAAAAAACGCGGTTCATTATGAAAGCAACCCCAGTCGATAAAAGCGCGACGATATTTCGGGCCGCCATTTAACAACGTAAAACCTTCCGGAGTGATAAGCTGCATCGGCAGCATTTTCGCCAGCTCTGCAATTTTATGCCCATCACTACCATCTATTCTGACTTTACTGTCACCCTGACGGTTTTTGCTCAGCCCGACGGATAACGTTCGCTCGTGGGATTGTTGTTCCAGTCTTCCATGAAGAATGAACTCTTCACTATCATGGCGGATGACTCTTCCCGCCTGAATGCTGCGAAAAGCGCGCCCGTGACCCAATGTATAAATGGATTCCAGTACGCTCGTTTTTCCGCTGCCATTCGGCCCGACCAGAAAATTAAAGCCCGTCGCCAATGGCAGGTCGGCATTGGCGATATTACGAAAATCGCGGATCAATAAACGCGAGAGAATCATGTTCAATGAGTTAATATACAGGCGTATTATTTACAGGCGCATCGGCATCACGACATACGTCGCGGCCTGGCTGGCTGAATTCTCTATTTTTACACTGGATGTGGCATCCGTCAGCAGCAAACTTACCTGCTCGCATTTCAGTGCATTGAGAACATCCAGTACGTAGCTGACATTAAAGCCGATTTCCATTTCCGTGCCCTGATAGCTGACATCAACAATCTCTTCTGCTTCTTCCTGCTCCGGGTTATTGGCAGTAATTCTGAGCTGATTTTCGCTCAGGTAGATGCGAACCCCCCGAAATTTTTCGTTGGATAAAATCGCTGCCCGTGAAAACGCCTGCTTAAGCGTGTCACAGTTTGCTATCAGTGTCTTATCCGGATTTTTCGGCAAGACACGGCGGTAGTCAGGAAAACGCCCGTCAACCAGTTTTGATGTAAATATGAAGTCACCAACGTGGGCGCGGATATTGTTGCTGCCGATTTGCAATTGAAGCGGGTTATCTCCGCCATCCAGTAAGCGCATCAATTCAATCACGCCTTTACGTGGAACAATCACTGAATGCGAAGGCAGGCTCTGGCCGATATTCATAGAGCAGACCGCCAGACGGTGACCATCGGTGGAAACAGTGCGCAGTTCTTCCCCTTCGGTTTCGAACAGCATCCCGTTCAGATAATAGCGAACATCCTGATGCGCCATTGAGAACTGGGTAGATTCAATCAGACGTTTCAGTGTTGCCTGTGGAAGTGAGAATTCAACTTCACTTTGCCAGTCATCCAGATTGGGGAAATCGGAAGCGGGCAGAGTAGAGAGTGAAAAGCGGCTACGGCCGGATCGAACCAGAATGCGGTCACCATCCAGCTCAACGCTGATTTCGGCACCGTCAGGCAACCCGCGCCAGATATCAAAGAATTTACGCGCGGGAATGGTGGTTGCACCCTGTTCATGTGGCTGAGTGAGCGTCACCCGAGCCTTCATTTCCATTTCTAAATCTGTACCTGTCAGTAACAGGGAGCCTTCTGTCACCTGCAACAATAAATTACCTAAAATAGGAAGGGTAGGGCGGCCGCCTAAAGGGCTGCTGACCTGTTGCAGGGGTTTTAATAATTGCTCACGTTCAATGATAAATTTCATAGCGCTAGGAAGACAATGTTCTGATTAAGTTAGAAAAATCTTCTTTGATATCATGACTCTCTTCACGTAGCTGTTCGATTTTACGACATGCGTGAAGTACCGTAGTATGGTCACGACCACCAAAGGCATCCCCGATTTCAGGCAAGCTGTGGTTTGTCAGCTCTTTTGCCAGCGCCATTGCCATCTGTCTTGGACGGGCAACGGAGCGTGAACGGCGCTTGGAAAGCAGATCGGCAACTTTGATTTTGTAATATTCAGCAACCGTTTTCTGAATATTATCAATCGTTACCAGTTTTTCCTGTAGAGCCAATAAGTCACGTAATGCTTCGCGTACAAAATCAATAGTAATCGCCCGACCAGTAAAATTAGCATTGGCGATAACCCGATTCAAAGCGCCTTCGAGTTCACGAACGTTGGATCGCAGGCGTTTAGCTATAAAGAAGGCCACTTCTCCCGGCAACTGAATCTGGTTTTCGTCTGCTTTTTTCATCAGAATCGCAACACGGGTTTCCAGCTCCGGTGGTTCTATGGCAACGGTCAGACCCCAGCCAAAACGGGATTTTAACCGATCTTCAACGCCATTAATCTCTTTCGGATAGCGATCTGATGTCAGAATAATCTGTTGATTACCTTCCAGCAGGGCATTGAACGTATGAAAGAATTCTTCTTGGGATCGCTCTTTATTAGCGAAAAATTGAATATCATCGATAAGCAGGGCATCTACTGAGCGATAATAGCGTTTAAATTCTTCTATCGCATTGTTCTGCAAAGCTTTAACCATATCCTGAACAAACCGTTCAGAATGCATGTATACCACTTTTGCATTGGCTTTGCGTGCCATGATGCTGTTACCGACAGCATGTAAAAGGTGGGTTTTACCTAAACCGGTGCCGCCATACAGGAACAGTGGGTTATAAGCTCCGCCCGGATTATCGGCAACTTGCCTGGCAGCGGCTCTGGCGAGTTGGTTGGATTTACCTTCGACAAAGTTATCGAATGTATGCTTTGGATTCACATTCGAACGATAAGATAACTCAGGCTGCGCTTTTGCATTATCCCAGCTAGGGCGTACAGATAAACTGGATGGAGCAGCAACCACCGGCATATCAGCAATGATTTTCTGAGATGTAGACTGGCTTGCTGAAACAGGCTTATTACCTACTTCAAAACGCAGTAACGGTACTTCAGGACCACAGAAATCATTTAATAACAAATTGATATTATTTATATATTTCTCTCTGACCCAATCCAGCACGAAGCGGTTGGGTGCATAAAGAGCCAAAGTGTTATCACTTAGTTCTGCCTGAAGGGGTCGTATCCACATACTGAATTCTGTGGCAGGTAACTCATCCTGCAATCGGGCAAGACATTGCTGCCAAAGCGAAAGTGACACGGCGAACTCCCCTAAAACAAGACCAATAAAAGAAACTGGAATAATAGATACGTTATACTGGGCACAAGGCATTACTCTTTATCGATAAAGATGCTCTCGATAAGAATATTACCGATAAGAACATTTCTCGATGAGAGGACTCGCAGTACCTTGTGGCGATTTCTAGTTTCATCGCTCTCCCAACGATCCGTACAGCGAGATCGGAATCGTGACCAGTGATCATAACGCAAAAGACGACATAAATCCTCATTCTTTTACACAGCTTTGATGCTTTTTATCCACAGGGAGATCACCACGCTTTGGTACGCGGAGAAGATAAAGCCCATAGAAGATACTGTAGTGGAATCATGGTATATAGCAAATTCCATTTAGCTATCGTTTAAAATTCAAAGGGAAAGCAATAGTATAATTACTACGCAAATAGCAGGATCCGTGTAGGATCCTTGCGCTTTATTGCACAGTCCGTATAATCTTGCACCCTGTGTGTGATGCCAAACGATTTTTTTCCGGCTGTGGCTGGTGGAAGTCAGGATTAACACCTTAGATAGCAAAAACTTTGGGTAGCAACAAGTCTGGCATCAGCTGAAACGCGGTCAGGCTCGCGTCATCTTGGAATTGACTAAGGGTAGTACATTTTATTACAATCCTGCCTCTTTCTATATATTGATGTTGCGATTGAGGCATCGGTGTCTACTTATTTCCACTGGTCGCCAACGCATTTGCTGAATCAGTTACAAATTTTAAGTTAGGTAGAAATCGCTATGAAACGCACTTTTCAACCATCCGTACTGAAGCGTAACCGTACACACGGCTTCCGCGCACGTATGGCCACTAAAAATGGTCGTCAGGTTCTGGCTCGCCGTCGTGCGAAAGGCCGTGCTCGTCTGACTGTTTCTAAGTAATAAAGCTAACCATTCCACGTGGTTAAGCTCGCTTTTCCGAGGGAGTTACGTTTGTTAACTCCCGAGCATTTCACTTATGTTTTCCAGCAGCCACAACGGGCAAGTTCCGCAGAGATAACCATCCTTGGACGCCTTAATCAGCTGGGGCATCCCCGTATCGGTCTAACCGTCGCCAAAAAAAATGTTAAACGCGCCCATGAGCGAAATCGTATTAAACGATTAGCCCGGGAAAGTTTTCGTTTAAACCAGCATAAATTACCGTCAATGGATTTTGTGATTTTGGTGAGGAAAGGGGTCGCTGAGCTTGATAACCGTGAGCTAACGGAAACGTTGGGCAAATTATGGCGTCGTCACTGTCGCTTGGCTCGCGCCTCTTGATTGCTTTGATCAGAGGTTATCAGTTAGTGATTAGTCCACTGCTGGGGCCTCGTTGTCGTTTCAATCCTACCTGTTCCCAATATGGCATTGAGGCACTGCGTAGGTTTGGCATGATGAAAGGCAGTTGGTTAACGGTGAAACGCATATTAAAATGCCACCCTTTACACGAAGGTGGTGATGATCCTGTCCCACCTAAAAAAAACGAAGATAACAGAGAACATTAACGATGGATTCGCAACGCAATCTTCTTCTCATCGCTCTGCTGTTTGTTTCGTTCCTGGTCTGGCAGGAGTGGGAAAAAGATCAAAACCCACAACCAACAGTACAGGTCTCGCAGCAAACCAATACGCTGAGTAATGAAGCAGTCAGTGGGCAAGGTAAACTGATCACCGTGAAAACGGATGTGCTTTCGTTGCACATCAATACCCGTGGTGGTGATATCGAAGAGGCTGACTTGCTGGCCTATCCGGATACCCTCGGTTCCAAGATGCCGTTCAAGCTTCTGGAAACAACCCCAGAATTTACTTATCAGGCTCAAAGTGGCTTAACAGGCACTAATGGCCCGGATAATCAGGCTGAACGTCCTCTTTATACTGCTGCTCAGAACAACTACGTTTTGGCTGAAGGTCAGGATGAGTTGCGTATTCCTATGACTTATACCGCGCCGGATGGTGTTGTGTACGTCAAAACTTTCGTATTAAAACGCGGTAACTATGCTGTCTCTGTTGATTACAGCATTGATAACGTGACTGACAAGCCGTTGCAGATGGCATTTTTCGGTCAGTTGAAGCAGAGTGTTGATCTGCCGAAACATCGCGATACCGGCAGCAGCAATTTTGCCCTGCATACTTATCGTGGTGCGGCTTACTCATCTGATCACGAAAAATACGAAAAATACAAATTTGATGAAATTGAAAGTAAACCACTTTCCGTAACCACACAAGGCGGCTGGGTAGCGATGCTTCAGCAATATTTCGCCACTGCGTGGGTTCCGGGAGAAGGTAAAACCAGCAATTTCTACACCATTGACCTGAAAAACCAGAAAATGGCGATTATCGGGTACAAAGGTGACACCATCAATATCGCACCGAACAGCAAGCAGAACATCGCTTCTACTCTGTGGGTCGGTCCTGAAATTCAGGACAAAATGGCTGCTGTTGCACCACATCTGGATCTGACCGTTGATTACGGTTGGTTGTGGTTTATTTCCCAGCCTCTGTTCAAATTACTGAAATTCCTGCACGAATTCATTGGTAACTGGGGCTTCTCCATCATCGCTATTACCTTTATCGTGCGTGGTATCATGTACCCGCTGACTAAAGCGCAATACACTTCTATGGCGAAGATGCGCCTGTTGCAGCCGAAAATCACTGCAATGCGTGAGAAATATGGCGACGACCGTCAGCGAATGAGTCAGGAAATGATGGCGTTGTACAAAACAGAGAAAGTGAACCCGCTGGGCGGCTGTTTACCTCTGGTTATTCAGATGCCAATCTTCCTTGCATTGTATTACATGCTGATGGGCTCTGTTGAACTGCGTCATGCACCATTTATCGGCTGGATTAATGACCTGTCTGCACAGGATCCATACTACATTCTGCCATTACTGATGGGTGTGACTATGTTTGTGATCCAGAAACTGTCGCCAACGACGGTCACTGACCCAATGCAGCAGAAGATCATGACTTACATGCCTGTCGTGTTCACTGTTTTCTTCTTGTGGTTCCCATCTGGTCTGGTGCTGTACTACATCGTCAGTAACCTGGTAACCATTATCCAGCAGCAGGTTATTTTCCGCAGTCTGGAAAAACGCGGTCTGCATACCCGCGAAAAGAAAGAGAAGAAAGAAAAGCAAATCGATCTGACCAAGAAATAATTTCTTGAGAAACGGGTCTTTTAAAAAATAAGTAGAAGGCGGTCATTGGCCGCCTTTATTATTTCCATTCATTGGCAAATTGGTAAAAGAGAGAATTCCATGAATACCACCGATACGATAGTTGCTCAGGCCACCCCTCCGGGACGAGGTGGTGTTGGTATCCTGCGTATTTCTGGTCCCAAAGCTGCGGCAGTTGCTGAGGTGGTATTAGGGAAACTCCCGAAACCCCGCTATGCCGATTATCTGCCATTTCGTGATGTAGATAGCTCAGTTTTAGATCAGGGCATCGCCCTTTATTTCCCCGGCCCTAATTCCTTTACGGGTGAAGACGTACTGGAACTTCAGGGGCACGGCGGCCCGGTTATTCTTGATTTACTGCTGAAACGTATTCTGACTATTTCCGGTGTGCGAATTGCTAATCCCGGTGAATTTTCTGAACGTGCTTTCCTCAACGATAAACTTGATTTGGCTCAGGCTGAGGCGATTGCCGACCTGATTGACGCCAGTTCTGAACAGGCAGCGCGCTCTGCCATGAATTCCCTACAGGGAACATTTTCCAATCAGGTTCACCAAATGGTGGAAGAACTGACTAACCTGCGCATCTATGTTGAAGCAGCGATTGATTTCCCTGATGAAGAAATTGATTTTCTTTCTGATGGCAAGATAGAAGCCAAGCTGGATGAAGTGATCGCGGAGCTTGAGCAGGTTCGTTCGCAGGCTCGTCAGGGTAGCCTGTTGCGTGAAGGGATGAAAGTTGTCATTGCAGGCCGCCCGAATGCAGGTAAATCCAGCCTGCTGAATGCGCTGGCGGGGCGTGAAGCAGCGATTGTGACGGATATTGCAGGTACAACTCGTGATGTTTTACGCGAACATATTCATATTGATGGAATGCCCCTGCATGTGATTGATACTGCTGGTCTGCGCGAAGCCAGTGATGAAGTGGAACGCATTGGTATTGAGCGGGCATGGCAGGAAATCGAACAGGCGGATCGCGTGTTGTTTATGGTAGACAGTACGACGACTGATGCTATCGAACCAGAAAAAATCTGGCCGGAATTCATGGCTAAGCTACCAGAATCCCTGCCTGTAACGATTATCCGTAATAAAACAGATATGACAGGTGAAGCCAGCGGCATATCAGAAATTAATGGCTACACGTTAATTCGTCTTTCTGCTCTTGCAGATCAAGGGATTAATCTGCTGCGTGATCATCTCAAAGAAGCGATGGGCTTTAACAGTAATACTGAAGGTGGGTTCCTCGCACGCCGCCGCCATTTGCAGGCACTGAATACCGCCGCAGAACACTTGCAGGAAGGACACCAACAATTGGTATTCGCTCGTTCCGGGGAGTTATTAGCGGAAGAACTCCGGCTGGCACAACAGGCATTGACTGAAATCACCGGAGAATTTACGTCTGATGATTTACTTGGGCGGATTTTTTCAAGTTTTTGTATCGGGAAGTGATGTTCTGATAAATCAGAAAAGTAAATTTCATTGAGCAAATCTGAAATTTTCTGCTTCGTATGTGCTCCGATTTTTATATTTCGGAGCACTACTTATCATTGCTTTTTAAGATAGTGTGTTGATTTTTCTAATCAGTGACACTTGTCTGATACTCGCTCAATAGGTCGGTTATGGCATGTATATTATCGAACCAGCTCAAAGCTGATTTGTAGTGTGATATCTGCTGCCAGTGTTGCTGGTTTCGGGCCAATAGATTTAGCAAGACTGAGCGCTTTTAGTGCTTCATTATCCATTGCACTGTGGCCCGAGGATTGAATGATTTTGGCGGCAGTGATTGAACCATCATCCTGAAGGATAAAGTTGACGGTGACTGTACCTTCCTGCTTCATTCGTTTTGCTTTGCGGGGATAACGCTTGTGGCTCTCAATTTCCTGCCGGAGCCTTGCATAGTAATTATCTGACTCACTATTACCCTGACCCACTAAAGGTTGAGAAGTTGTCACCTGACTCATTCCACTTTGTGAGTTGGCCTGATCAGTGCCATCCGTTTCAAATTCCTCTGGGGTATTTTGGGATGCCTGAGATGACGGAACAGATTTCTTTTCTTTATTTTCTTTCGGTTTTTCTTTTGGCTGTTTTTTAGGTTTTTGAGTTTTAACCGGTTCAGTCGGAGTATCGTTCTTTTTTTCTGTTTGAACGATTTTATCCAGTGCAATTACCGGAGTTGTCGGTGATTCAGCAACAGTCAGAACTGGCTGAGATAATTCAACCGGTTCCGGCTCTTCTGTTAATGCTGAGGCCGCCACCATTGTGATTGAAAAACTTGTCAAAGGAGAATTCTGATTAAGATAATGGGCACTGTCATCGTTCGGCTCTGTATGTCGGTTTAACAGCCATATCAGACTGATATGCAATGAAACAGCGATAATAATACCAACCAGAAAACGTTTACTGAGTGTTTTCTGCGTGTTGATCACTGCGTTGTCTGATATGACTGTATTGAACATACTATCCTCTAAAACTGACTGGTAAGGCTGAGCTTAAAGGTTCTGCCCGGTGCCGGTATCATTGAGCGCGTGAGTGGATCAAGATAATAGCGGTTAGTTAAGTTTGTGCCAGTCAGTTCCATTGATATCGCTGGGGTGATCTGGTAGCTGACATAAGCATCAACGGTAAAGACGGAGTTCCAGCGCATCGGGTTGTTGGATTGCCCTTTGTAAATATCCGGTAAGGCATTCATCAACCATTTTTCATCTTTGTTTTCTGCACCACTGTGATAGAGCATCCGGCTACCCAGCTCCAGTTTTTCATCAAACAGGCGTCCACCGATATTCAGATTAGCGGTATATTTCGGCTGAATGGAAGTACGCAAATACCCCCCCGGAAAACCACCATCAATACATTCAGGAATGCCATAACGATTCTGGGAATCCATTCTTGCAACGGAGTTATGGTCGCAAACCTTGTTTTTCATGTTGTAGACTAAACCCATATCGGTAAAGAAGCTGCCGTTGTCGTAGCGAGCCTGCAATTCTAAACCTGCCAGTTTTTGTTTATCTAATTGGGCGAAATTATAGGTATTATCCCTGTCGAACACATTTTCAATAACCGTGTTGTAATAGGAGAGTTTGATATCCGCATTACGTTCAGCATTTACTAGTTGGCTGAAATCATAAACGAAACCTGTTTCTATAGTTTTGGCTCGTTCTGGTTTAAATTTCAAACCGATATAATTTTCTTTAACGCCAGAAAAACCGACAGTATCTTCAAAAATACTGGGCATTCTTACTGCCTCGGCATAGCGGGTATAGGCCCGGAGATCGTCAGTGATATAGGCAGTAGCAGAGAATGTTGGTGCCCATGCATGGGATTTACGTTTTTGGGCTGGTTCCCAGAGATCGTCAATATAAGGGGTTCGTATGCTATTGGCGTTAACGCCCATTCCGTATTCATATTTATAGGTTTCTTGACCACTGGTTGGATTAATAACCTTTTCATTCATATCCAGTTGTCCATTGAAGTAAGGATTATCATCTTTATTGAGCTTGCCGTTATTCGAATCGTAAAGCCAAGTGAATTTTTCCTGAGCCATCCAATGCCTTTGCCCATTACGTGTTAGGATTTTTTGTGGGTTTATTTTAAAGTATTCATGGAATAACTTGCGGCGTTCTTGTCTCTCTTCTTTACTCATTGGAAAGTTCCGCTTTTCATGCATTTTCTGGATTATGTAAGCTTCTTTTTCGGTAGGTGTTCTCCAATAACTCATTGCATGTCCGATTATTTCTCCCCCTTCTTGATAAAGTCCATCTTTTGCAGCGCGTCGTTCAGTGAGGAAATCATCTTTGGACCAATAGGAAACACGTTTAGCTCCGGCACTGAGTGCTAGCCATGAAGCAGGGCGCCAGTCAAAGTTAAAAGCGAGATTAATTTCCTGTCGCTGTCCTTTTCTTGCTGGAGACTGGAAAAAGTACATATTTTGGGAATTGTATTTATCATTGGAATCCAGATGCTCATGCTGGAAATTTCCCATGAGAGTCAGATCCAGATTACGGGTTAGCTCAAATTTATTGGAGATATCTACACCCCAACGATTATTTTGAGAATTGGTGAGAGCTGTATTGATTAAGGTTCCATCAATATAGGCGTTTTTACCACTTTTTCCGTTCTCCCAAAGATAGTCTCTGGCAATAGGGCTGCGGGGATATCCACCTGCAGTATTGGTATTACTTGTTGTACGTGTTGTCCATAAATTCATGTCGAAATCGATATAGGATCTCTCGGCAGGATGCCATTTATAAGTCAGGTTGGCTGCTTGTTGGCGAACATTAGCCAGTGGCCATTGAGGAACACTATTTTCGTCAGCAAGCACCATTGCCAGCCTTGAAGGCATAATATCGCCGAACTCCATATGAGTATTGCGGAAAGCGAGTTGCAGTGCCTGGTCATCGGTAAAGTGCCAGGTGTTTTTGATTAACACTGATTGCATCTCGCTGGAAGTATTGGGAACTTCATTACCGGGGCGATAAATGCGTGCTGCAAAAGGGAGGTAAGGATCTAAACTTGTACGTGCTCCGGTCATCAGTTTCTTATCGGCTTCGGTAATTGAAGCATCATAACGATGTGCCCCCCCCTTACCGGCAAAATAGTTACCTTGCCGGCGATAAGCATAAGCTAGCATCAAGTCAAAATATTCTTGCCGTGTACCTACCGCAATACGGAAGGCATTATCTTTGAACCCAAACAGTTTATTGTCTTTTGAGGAATGCGGAGTGATTCTTAATGCCGAATCGGTTTCAACGTCATTTTGGATAAAATTGGGAATATCACGATAGTCCTGCCCTAATGACAGTGACGGTTTTCTTTCCCTAACTGAATTACTGCTGGTTTCCAGTTTGGTATTAATGCCAAATGTTTCACCTTCCGGCACGACATCATCAATATTGAGTGTTTTGATGGAGACAGCACCACCAACAGAGCCTTTTACCCTGCGATTCAGGGAGGGGCCTTTTTCGATTTCAATACTGCTGATTAAGTTAGGATCAATATAATTGCGATTATTAGCACCGTTATAGCCACGTCCAACGGTAATTGCCTGTTCTGTTCCATCAATCGTGACGGGAATACGTCCCTGCCCCTGAATGCCACGAATATTGATATCCAGAGCACCGCTATTGCGGGCATCACCGCTGTAAACACCAACTGCTCCTTTAATGACATCAGCAGGGGATGCGCCTTTGTAGCGCTCTATCTCCTTTTTGCCGATATAAATATTGGAGATATCTTTGTCATAAACCGCATCATAACCGGCTTCATCTTTATCTCTGTTATCTGTCACCCGGATTTTACCTAAATCAGTTTTGCCGTCTGACGTTGTAGTGGCAGGTTTGGATTCAGCAAACAAAGGAGGTGCTGCCAGTGAAAATGCCAGTGACAGAGCCATTGTGATGGGAGTTAGTCCGGTTTTAATTTGATATGCCATTGATATTTCTTGCCTCAGTCATCATCGCACAAATAAAAAATCATCAGATTTTGATTAAAAAAACTTTTCCAGCCTGAGCAGTACTTCGTTTTTGTTATAGCTGTACATCCAATCCACATTGCTGTGATTGCGTCGGTGGCGGAAAGTCATTGAAGGAGTCATACCTAATATTTCAGCGGCAGGAATTTTGATAGTTGCCGTGTAGATTTGCTCCATATCATGACGCTTAGCATTCAGCATCGGGCTATAAGCGCCAAAGCGCCGATCACGTAAAATGGCGGATAGTGAGCCGTTAATACCGTGATAGATCTGTGTGCCGACTCCTGCCCGGACTCCCCATTGCTGATAGCGGTCAATGGAGTATTGGTTGTTACCGCGATAAGTCCAGTCTCCACCACCAAACAGAGTAAATTCTTTGCTGATGGCGTGGGATATACTAAGAAAAGAAGAGGTCAATTCACCGTCTTTTCTGCGGTAATTGTGTTGATGGCGCAACAGTTTATGCTCAAGTTCAATATTGAGGGCGGTTTGATTAGTCATTCCCCATTGCCATTCTGTTTTGATCCCAGCGGCATGGTAGAAGCGATCACCAGCAAGTTGTTTATATTCAAACAACGGGCTAAAGGAAATATCGTGGTTTCTGTTTTTATAGCTGTAGCCACTGGATAGCTGGAGAGTATTTTCATTCCCATCCTGATAATTACGGTAGTTTTCACCATAAATCAGCCCACGGATAGCAATGCCGTGATGACCATAAAGTTGATGTCTTTGACTTAATGTGGCGTCATAGAACATGCCCCATGCTTTGACAGCTTTTGATACTTGACGCTGGTTAATGCATTTATTTGCTTTGAATCGTAGACAAACAGGCTCCTGATCAGGGGACAGGTTCACATTATCGTTGTAGGAGTAACTCACAGAGAATGAGCCCCGCCAGCTATTTCTCAGCTCTATTGCTGCAAGATAACTGTTGATGTTCTTCAAAACTGATTTTGGTACTTGTTTTTTTTCACTCAGTTCTGAAAAAAGACGTTCAGCTTCCCGATTTTTATAATCTTCAAAATAGACTCGGGCCAGTTCTACTTGAACGCGTGGAAAATCCGGCTGTTGGCTAAGAATTTGTTGGTAATGATAAGTGGCCAGAGCTAAATTACCATCAAAGCGAGCGAGTCCGCCCTGAGCGAAATTCACTAATAAGACATCATGATCTGATAATTTTTTATAAGCTGTGAGAAAACGTCTTACATCTGGCCATTGCTGGTGATTTATTGCAAGAAATAGCGCCAAACTAACATTGTCCAGATTATTCTCTACCTGAAATTTTTTCCCATCAATGACAATCAACGCAGCATTATTCTCAGCAAAAATAGGGTCAGGTGTAATCAGCTTTTTTTCATTTTCCTGTTGATGATGTTGTGCTGCTTGCCAGATTTCGTGTGAAGTATCTTCATTGGCATATATTGGTAATGAGATGAAAAAAACTATCAATACCATTAATAATATCGGTGTTTTTCTATTATCAGACATCGAAAAATCAGCTCACAAAATCCATGTTATTAGAAATAAAAACAGAGAACAGTGCTAAAAAGTTGGCACTGTTCTCTGAAAAATTAGTAATTACTGTTTAGAGCCGCCAAAAGAGGTATCTTTGGAGCTGTCACCATCAAATTTTGCATAACCAGCCAGACTTGATGCATTGTCACCAAAGAAGTGACCGTGAGTTTCACCTTCAAGGCTTCCTGTTGTAGCAAGACCTACAAATTGCGCATCGGATTTGATTTGAGCATCAATGCCAATTTCCATTGTGTTGTTTGCCATTGAACCAACCAGTGTTTTCTCACCAAAGTCTGCGGTAAACGTACCGGACAGCGCATTATTTCCGCTGTATTGGTTAATACCGGTCACCGTATAGGTTGCTGTGCCATCGGTTGGAATATTGGTGGTAATATCCTTGCCTGCATAATAGACGGTATGAGTTGGGTCATCGGTGTTACCAGTCTGAGACCATTCACCGAAATAAACTTCTTCATTGGCAACTTTACTGAAATGAAATACTCCCATACCACCGTGTGTACCAGGTGTACCTGCCATTGAGATATTGTGAATACCATTATTATCGGCAGGTGCCATACGGGTCAGGCCAGCAAAGCCAGTGATTTGACCACCATAAACGGAACTAATACCGATACCGGGTTCACCACCTTTGCCACCGTGTGGACCTTTACCGGGTTGAGTTGGGCCAACCTCAACGTATGTTGGTGAACTTACCTGACTCTGACCAAATCCTACTGCTGCGTGAGCCTGTGCCATAAATCCCAAAACGCCTAAAGCGGCGACTAATACCTTAACTTTTTTCATCATTATCCTCATTTAGAGTGGGGGATCCCTCGTTACCCAATCATAAAAATGGCCTGATTTATTGCGCGGGAGGAATGTACATTCTTCAAATGATAATGTAAATGATAATTATTTTTATTTGATATTGATTTTGTTGGGGTTTAAATCAGTAATTAACTCAATTATTTGTATTTTAATGATTTTAATTTTTGTTAAGAAGAAGTGGAATTCTGTGATTTTTCTGAAAATGTGATGGGATTAAACCTAATGGTCTACTGTTATTGTGTTATTAATAGTGCGTTTTGACTGAGGAAAAAGCATTTATTTCACTCAGTCAATCTATTAATTTTTTATATGTATTATTTTAATTGTAATAATTATTTAAATGAAAAATACTTTCACTGTAACAAATAGTTTTAATTAATCCATTAACCGCTGAGAATGCGTATACACCGTTGCTCGCCCCGGTTTACAGAAACCGACTAGCGTCAGATTACATTTTTCTGCTACTTCGATTGCGAGTGAAGTAGCAGCAGAAACGGCAAATAATATTTCCACGCCACAATTGGCAGATTTCTGCACCATTTCATAACTGGCACGGCTGGAAACCAAAACAGCGCCTTGTTGCCAGTCTGTTTTTGAACGCATTCCCAATAGCTTATCTAAAGCAACATGGCGGCCAACGTCTTCACATCCACCAAGTAAATTTCCTTCCGAGTCAATCCAGCCAGCTGCATGGGTACAGCCAGTCAATGAACCGATGTCTTGCAGGAGAGGTAATTGTGCAAGCGCCTGATCCAGATAATCCAATGAAAAAGTTTGTGTAAAAGGCAGTGGAGTGATGGGGCGGAAGATTTCTGATATTTGCTCAGTGCCACAAATACCGCAACCGGTTCGGCCTGCCATACTGCGTCGGCGTTCTTTCAATTCAGCGAAACGGCGGCTGGAGAGTTCGATATTGACTTCAATACCGCCGTGGCAGCCGGAAGTTATATCAATCCCGCGAATTTCCTGCGGAGAAGTGATAATCCCTTCAGATAGGGAGAAGCCAATTGCGAAATGTTCGAGGTCTTTTGGACTTGCCATCATGACGACATGGGAAATGCCGTTGTAGACTAAGGCAACCGGTACTTCTTCAGCTACCCAGTCCAGCTTAGGGGTGTGTAAGTGATTTTTTTGTTGTACATAGATGCGGGTAGTGCCACTGACAGCTTGCTGATTTTCTGGCTTTTTTTTATCCATCTGGCTAATTCTCAATCGGCTTCACTTTTCATTTCATTGCCAAGTTTACATTATTTATCCGTAAATAAAAAAAGCATGTTCCAGTGATTAAAATAAATACAGGTTTTTTATATTTTATTTGATATCTATCTATATTAGAAAATAATCTTCATTGACATAAATTATATTTTTATTTGAGTTGTAAATGTTGATTTAAATATTTTGTCTTTTATTTTTCCTTTTATTATTTTTTGTGTGTTTTTAATGTGTTGTTTCTGAT
>NZ_CAWQMW010000136.1:0-37092 GCF_963895965.1 Xenorhabdus sp. PB30.3
CGAAGCGCCTGTTCCCAGAGATTGACAGGTGAGGCCATAGGACACCTCCCTTGGTGTTAGGAAGATAGAGAGTCATCATGACACAATATGGATCACGGCTGTAGTACTAGGATTGTGACTGGCTAGCAACATAGCTGCCAACTGTTCATTACTGTTAATACCCACTCATAACCGGTTAATACCATGTCCGCTAATCAGTCCGATTATCACTAATTACACATCATTATCCAGCATAACCGACTAACGTTTGTTTGCAGGACAGCAATCTTGTGCAGTCGTCTTCTGAAAATGATAGTGGTGATAGGCTTACGTATCTAGACGTGCTTGTGACTATTTTTCCTAACAGAAAATATCGAATAGAACTATTAATTCGTTTTTTTGAAACCCCTAAATATATTGCTTTAAATGACAAATAAGCTCTATATGTCAATAAGAGTTTAATTTTTGGGATTAACACCTTGTATTCAGTAACCTCCCTAATTGCTAAAACATTGTTGTGTAAATTAAAGAATAAAAATTTAACCTACTTTCCTCCTATTTTATCTCAATACTATTCCATTTTTCTTGACCAGCTGATAATAGAATAGCTCATATTATCTTCTACTCTTTCAATACAATGACTCATACATAAGGAGCCGCTATGGACAATTTTTCAGAAAAAACCGTTCTAATCACTGGCGCAGGGTCTGGGATCGGTCGTAGTACAGCAGTCGCATTTGCAGCTACTGGAGCCAGTCTTGTACTCCTTGGACGCCGCCATAATGAACTTGAACGAACGGCTGCTCTCATTTCACAAACTGCAAAATCTGTCCAAACCGTGGCCATCGATATCACGGACGAGAGCGCAGTGAGAGAGTGCTTTCAAGCTCTCGGTACAGTGCATGTTGCAGTAAACTCAGCTGGGATAGTAGTCACCGGTGCAGTGGATGAGATTAATTCAGAATCTTTCTCTCGCGTTTTAAATACGAATGTTTTCGGTCTTTGGCTTTGTCTTAAGCATGAAATAAAAAAAATGAAACAATCAGGAGGTGGGGCAATTATTAATATTGGTTCCAACGTTGGTGCTAAACTCGTTCGGCCCGGCATGGGTGTTTACGCAGCCTCGAAAGCCGCTGTAAGTAGCTTGACACGAACAGCAGCTCTTGAAGTAATCCAGCATGGTATTCGAGTAAATTGCATTTGTCCCGGCCCTGTGGATACCCCTCTTTCTTATCGGGCTGGTGAAGATCGTGTAAGCCGTGATGCCCGCATATCTGCAACTAATCCATCAAAGCGTGTTGCAACAACCGAAGAGATTGCAAATGCTGCAGTTTGGCTAGCATCAGACAAAGCTTCGTACATTGTTGGCCAAGATATATTCATGGACGGGGGAGCTTCAATCTAAGGTTGAAGTACATATGGAATTTATTAAGGAACATATTATGCAGGGCAATTTCATAATAGCTGCAGCTCAGTTTTCCCCAGTGAGTGGAAATGTTGAGGAAAACACGCGGATGCATCAACGACTGATATCTGCAGCCGCTTCCGAGAAAGCTAACGCGATTATTTTTCCGGAATTATCCCTAACGGGCTATGAGCATGATTTGGCAAAAGAATTAGCGTTCACTGATGCAGATACTCGTTTAGAACCATTTAGGATATTGGCTCGGGAATATAACATAACGATTATTGTTGGCGCACCAGTGAATACTGAAGGGAATAAACCCCAGATTGGGATATTTGTTGTTAGCCCGGATACACCCGTTTTTCAGTATAGCAAAATATATTTGCATCCAGGAGAAGACAAATTCTTTACGCCCGGCTCTGATGTAAAAGTTTTTCAATGCCATGGACAGTCTTTGGGTTTGGCTATATGTGCGGATACAGGGGTTGCCGCTCATGCACATAACACTGCAACAATGGGAGCATCTGCTTATTTAAGCTCCGTCTTGATTACTGAAGGCGGTTATTATGACGATACTGCTAAACTACAAAACTACGCAAAGAAATATGGTATGGCGGTTGTAATGGCAAATTATAGCGGCCTTTCCGGTGGCTTTAATGCTATTGGTAAGAGTGCAATTTGGGATGAAAATGGAAGGCTTATTATTGAAGCTCCTGAAGCTGGAGCATGCGTAGTCATTGCCAAACTAAGAAGCACTAATCCTGCTCCTAAAGTTATTCATATCTAAGGCTATGATCGGAATCTCAATAGTACGAAAACAATAAGGCTTTCTCGGATAGTTAATATTTGCTGGGGAGCAAACTGACAGTGATACACAAAATGTACCAAACTAAATAGACAATCGGTGTATCTCCCGCACCCCAGCGACAAACCGCCCTTCCCGTGGCATCGGTATATCACACTATCTTGTGAGAGGCTAACCATCAATTCAACCGTAAAAAACCCAGACCTTTATTTATGCTCTTCGCAATGATCCGATAACTAAAACTTTTGTGTAGGTGCTGGCTGTTAGCGCTCTTGTTAGCCTTTCATTGAATAACCCTATTTTGGTGCACCAATGACGGTGCGCATATCCAATAAGGAAAAGGCAATGGGAACTCCTAGCTCAACCGAAGCGTACCAAGCACAGGTCGCGCAAATTAACAACAATGCTACTCAGTTGGCACAAACCATCATTGCGCCTCAAATGAGTCACGGTGAAATCATTGCCGATAGCGCGACACGCAATGAAAATATTCGTCAAGGTGTAGAAGGTTCTATCTTTGATGCCGCCGGCGAATCAGGTGCGATGATTGCAGGAACAGCGGCTAATGCGGTTCGGCACTATCACTCCATTCATGGAGAAATGCCATCAGCTGAGCTGATGTCTTCAATGCAAAACAGCATTGCTAACATGCTGGATCCCAATACGACTAACGAACATCTTCGCGCCATCTTAGATAGTGCGGGGGACGGTTCTATGAGTTCATCTGAAGGCATTATTCAACGTAACCGCATGGTCGCTCTGGTTGTGCCTGTCCAGTTAATGATGGTCACCAACGATATGGTGACTCACATTCCGGCAAACTATAACAAGTCCGAAATTTTCAGAATTAATCGTGTTGCTGGTTCAACTTTTGGTGACCTGAAAGAAGGCGATTTGATTGACGTTGATTTCAACGGTCAATATTCGTCAATGGATCAACGCCATCTGCTCGGTAGCGGTGACGGCTCAAAAATCGAATTTGCTTTTGATATTGCCAGCAAAGCTAAGGCAATGCCTTTTGTTAAAGGCAAGGTTCGTATTTTGGTTGACCGTATTCCTGTTGGTGGTGATGACGCTAAAGGCGGCATTTTTGGCAAATTCGTTGATGCTGATAATGACACTGTCACTTTTACTGGTACTGTCAATTATCAGGTTGGCCAGCTGGCTCTGAAGTTCTCAAAAGCGCCTAAGAACGGTATTGAAATCCATACTATTGCAGATATTTCAATTGAAAAAGATCCATCTCTGATTCCAACTATTGAGCACGAGATGATGAGTTATGAACTATTCCCGCATGAATCAGCTCTTGCTAGCTCCAACTCTATCCAATCTCAGTTCACTGGTAAGCGTGAATACAATATTGATATTGCCAGTATGCAATTGGCTACAGCACGTAACCTGCTGGCAGCGGAAAAAGACCGTAAGCGCCTTAATGACATGTATTTCTATGCGAAGGGTGAAAAAACTTTCAATCTGGCAATCCCTAGTGGTTTAACCTTCCGTGAACACTATGAAGCACTGCAAGTCACTCTTCTGGCGATTTCAACAGAATTGCTCAATCGTACCAAACGTAGTGGTCTGGTTGGCCTGGTTGCTGGTCGGGAAGCGGCTCGTATCCTGAAATCAATCGGTGCTCCTCATCTGGTATATGCCCCTAACTATCGCCAACTTCCACAGCCTCATTATGTCGGCACTCTTTTTGGCTACAAGTTTAAAGAAGATCCGTATATGGACGATCCTTGGGCAATTATGTGCTATGCGAAAGGTCGTGAGCATGGTGACGCGGGTTATGTTGCCGGTGATGCAATTTCAGCAATTAACTACGCACACAGTATAGGTCGTGGCCTTAAGCACGAAAACACGCTGTATGAGCTGGCTTATCGTGATCTGCACCCGCATAACGGCCGTGATTGGTTCATGTGGTTACGTCTTCTTCCTAAGTCGTAGCACGTCAAAGACAGATAGCAGTATTCCTTCCTTTTTGATTCAACTGGGATGACTTATGACAGCAAAAAAAACGACTACACCAAAAAACACTGGCGCAACAAATAGTATTGATGCTGTATCAATGGATGAGCCGGTAGATACCAGCACCAATTCAGCTAATACAGCAGATATGAGTGATACAAAAGTCTCTGTGTCTGATGGTGATTTGGTCGTAATTGTGAAGAACAACAGCGTATCAGGCCACGAAATTTTACGTGAGGATGGCAGCATTCTTGCGATCAAAGGCCACTGCCAAGAAATCCAAATCACGACAAACAAAAAAGAGCTGGATGCATTGCAATCTGCTCTTGCTGATAAGCCGTGGGTGGAAATACAAATGAAAGCAGCGGAGTAATTCAGTATGTCTGGAATGATCAGCAAATTCGTTACTCAAGCCGCAGGAATTTCTGTCCTGCCGCCTATTGATAACAACTATACTACGAACGGGGGAGATGTGGCGGTAGGAGCGTGTGCTCTAATTGCCTCAAAAGGCCCTGTTGGCAAAATCATTAAAGTTACTGCAAATGATTGGGAAGAAACTTTAGGCCGTCCTCTGCCAATGAACCAGGGGACAAAAGCAGAAGGTTTACGTCATCTGAAAGATGCACTCGATGATTTACAGTACTGTTATGCCGTTCGTGTCGTATCCGATGATGCAAAATACCCATCCATTGCACTGCCTGCTACCTCTGAAACAGCAGTCATGAAATCAGCCCACAGTTATGGTACGTCTCTTAGCTTAACGGGTGGGCACTGGTTAGCTGTTTATCCTATTGATGGTGATCCTTCGACAAAACGCCGTCTTGTGATCAGCGATGTTGATGCCGAGACCAAACGATTCACTCTGTCATTTGAAGAGCAGCTCTCTGGTGAATGGCAAGCAATCACTGGGGAAAACTATGTGGTTGGTATTGATGTTGATGATGTCAATGATTCAGGCTTAACAGCTTATCTTCCTAATGTTCTCGAAGAGCATGATTCTCGTTTTCGTGCAGAATTGGCTACAAATACTCATTTTGCTCTTGTAAAGGCGTGTCAGGAAACTTTCGAAGGTGGTACCAATGGCAGTGAACCAACGCTGGATAATTGGAAGAAAGCGTGGGATCTACTCAAAACTGACGACATTGATTTCAATTTGTCATTTGCAGCGGGTAACTATGAGCCATCAGTTATTTCCCACATGATCACTATTGCCGATGGTCGTTTGGCTCAATTCCGCTTTGACGTGCCACCTTGGTTAACTGAAGTTGCTGCTAAAGCATGGCTTGAAGATGCGAATCTTGAATCTTATCAGGCGTCATGTTTCCACTATCCATACAAAGCCACAGATGAGTGGTACGGTGGTAAAAGTGTTTGGGGTATATCCGGTACGGCTACAGCGGCAAAAGCTAAGTGTTTCGCCACACCAACTGGTCATGCAGCAGTCAAAGGCGCTCATTTTACTGCTGCAGGTCAGAAGCGAGGAACAATTAACCGCAGAGGCATTGAACCTCTTCATCTGACCGGTAAGTTGCAGCCAACAGAGTTAGTGAAAGCACGAATCAATCCTGTATCAAAAGGTAAAATTATCAATGACTGCCTTAATATCTGGTACAAGCAAAATTATCTACGTTTTGAACACACAACCGCGATCCTCAATGACTTATGTCACGAATTTCTACAGGCTGCGGCGGCAATTCAGTTTGAACCAGATGGTTTCCTGTCTAAAAACCTTCAGCGCCTAGCGGACGATATCTGTAAGAAACGCTATGAAGCTGGTGCATTCGTAGAGCCTAGAAATCCGAATAAAGATGGGAAAAACCCGTACCGTATCACGCTCAAACAAGTGGATGTTGACTACTGGCACATTGAAGTCGCTTACGCACAGACTGGCGTAGCACGTCGTATCGCAATTCAACCTCGCCTGATGGCGTAATGGAGTAAATATGTGGGGAACGGGTTATCCATATGGTAACGGCGATCCTGTGTTTGATTCAGCTGGCTTTATGCCAGCTGTAAAACCTAACACTGAGTATCAAATTCCAGAGCAGATTCTGGACGAAGCAAGCGATGATTTAGCAGAAAAGCAGATTCGTGCCAATAGCATGGCTGCGGCTTTAACCTGGCTGGAAGACAGTGACGCGAGTTACTCAAATTTTGAGGCTATCGTGGCTGGTCTTTTGGATATGGATGAAGACGATGATGTTACAGAACCTGAAGAAGAGTTGTTTAACGAAATTCTGACGATGGCTGCTGATTCTCTGGTCGAGCTGGGTGCTAATATCACTAATGTTCAGACATTTATTGATGACGAAAGCGAAGAAGCCGGTGAAAAATTACATCGATACTTGAATGATAAGCTGGCAAATAATGAGAAATCAGATGATGAATTGATTTCAGAATATGCAGTAAAAGCCAAACTTATTCTTGATGCTACTCAGCGAGTGATCCGTGATGGCAAAGTCAAAATCATTAAGAAGCCACTGAAGAAAAAGCGACTTTCTTCTGCTCAAAAAGCCGCATTGAAGAAAGCCCGCAGCAAGGCAAACAATTCAGCAGCTCGACGCAGACGCGCCAAGTCAATGAAAGTTCGTCGTCAGCGGAATATGTAATGGCAAAAACGTGGCAATCTACAGGCGCACGGACTGTTGGAAACAACGATCCGAAAGTCAGTCAATACCTCAAATGCTGGATTAAGCAGGGTAACACCTGTGTTGTTGGTGTGATTGGCGAAGGAACTGCTAAGGAGCTAAATGCAAACTGGAACAGCCCGTTTGAGAATGACTCTGTTGGTTCTAAATTCAGCAAAGTAGGTGGCGTCTTACAGACAGGGGCTATAACTGACTCTACCAGTGGTATGACCTCTGTCGTAACCTTCTCAAGCCGTCAGGTCTGGGAAGGAAACCAGCCGCATACATTTCCTATTGTGCTTTCTCTCTACGCGCTCTCAAATCCGAAAGCTGAAGTTGAGGATGCCATTATGGAACTGGAGCACATGTTCACTCCTGAAGTGAATGCGATGTCTCCAATAGGAAATCCGTTTAGCGATGGCAATTCAGTTGGTCGAACACCAAGTTCAATCATGATCAATATTGGACGAAATGTAGTACTGAGTGGTTGTGTTATCGAAAGTCTATCAGTGCCTTTAGACGGTCCAAGAAGTCGTGATGGCTATCTCATGAAAGCTGATGTGCAATTAATGATTCAGTCTGAGGCTATGCTCAATCGTTCTCAGATTGCGTCAACATATGGTTAATTATAGGGTTATTGGAGCTAAACATGGCTGTACCTAACGCTAAAGGGAATGTCAATCTACTACGACAGGCCCACAAGAAGAACGTCGCTTTAGGTGAACGTGCAGTTGCATCAGATTTTTTGGTGCGCATTCGTGAATATCCAGATATATCAGCGTTAATTCGCACGGCTCAACTTCCTGAAGAAAAACGCGGTGAACCCGTCGAAGACCAGGGGCAATATGGGCAAGGTTTTCGTCAATACGGTGCAACTAAACGTGACGGCGATATGGCAGTACAAATTGTTGAGATTAAGCGAGGGGACGTTCTCAAAACCATCGCTAAAATAGTCGACAACAAGGAGTACGTTAACATTGAAGTTGTATTGCATGGTGAAGACATCGACGAAAAAGGCTACGTGCTCGAAGACGTCATGATTGCCGCCGACCCAGCTGACCTTGATACTGAAAACCGTACTGGCACAGTGCGTATTCCAGTGACATTCCAGTACAACTGGTTCGAACGTATTGGAGGTTACGCAGGATGACACCCAACGCCCTATTAGAGCGCGTCAAGAGCCAGTTTGTGACACTGTATCATGATGAGCCAGACAAGCTTGAAGCTCTGCTGATACAGGCGCTTAACGAGTATCAGGATAGGGCGGGGGTTATCCGGTCCATCACTATCACGTTGAACCAACAAAAAGCCGGTGGTATTGAAATACCACCGCATTTCATGACCATAGTGACAGCAAACGATGTTGACCAAGTGTGGCATGAAGTAACACTTGATGAAGATAAATTGAATGTCGTTACCACCGCTTACAGCGGAGCACCTTTCAATATTCAGTATCTGGAAGCGATTAGTCAGTACGATTTAGACCAAGACGAGTTGCCAAACCATATCACCGGATTACTCCAAAAGTACCTCAAAGTCTTAATAGAAATACCGAATGCTGAACGTGAGATGTATTCACGCAGTGCCGCTGGATTGCCTCTTGATGGTATCCCACAAATTGCAGAGCTGTATGAACGCAAGCGATTATTGGAAGAACAAATGGAAGAGTCTGGCAATCTGCTGATGCCTTCTATGCTGCTTTAAGAGAGTACCCATGCAAAAAAGTGAAATCACTATCGACGATACACAACATGGCCACTGATTTTAACCGCGAAAAAATACTGGTAAAAAAAATGGTCCGTACCCATTTCCAGCACCAGTGGCAATTTAAACTCGAAATTGAAGAGCAGCCATTAGACTTTGATATTTTTGTTAAAGATGTCACATATGGGCCAATAGAACTGGAGTATGACGCTATTAAAATCGGCGTAAACCAGCTTCAATTTCCAACTGGTGTAATGCCAGTCTCTATTTCAATGACTGTACGTGATCATGATGATGAACGTATACATAAGTGGTTTATTGAATGGGGCGCTAAAGTTGCCAACCCTGATGGCACAGTAAATCCACCATTAAACCCAGACACTAAGTGGATCCGAGAATGGAAAAAATACACGCTAATCCACAAAGGAATAGCGTTCGATGAAGTGCTTTCCGAAACCTATTCAGTTGCACCTGTTCAGTTAGGTGATGTGACTCAAAGCTATGGAGAACATAGTTTCAAAGAGTTTCCACTCACCGTAATTCAGTTTAGAAGTGGAATATAACGATCATGTTTGCACCTTTTTCACTGCCAAGTAAACCCATACAACAAATTTTAATTCGTGAAGCTACGACAGCTGAAAGCCTGGATTTCTGCGATGTAGTACCGGAACACGAAGAAGCATTAACAACAAAATTCCTCAACACTATTCAGGATAAGGCCAGTTTTATTGATAGCCGGGACTGGACAGCTGAAGATCGCCGGCTTGGGCTATTTTGGTACTGGATCCACACGACTTTAGATACATATGTAGAACTGGACTATCAATGTCCTCATTGCCAGCAAACACACACACATCAGTTTGATATGCGCGATTTAGCCGAAGGTTATCAGGAAATCGAAGGTATGGCCTGCCGTGAATTGGTTTTTGAGAATCGTAAGCTAATGGTTTCACCGCTCACCGGCAAGCATATGGAAGAATTAGAAGAGATGCGTTTATCCCTGATGGTCGAAGATAATAAGTCTCCAGCCGCTGCTCGCAAAAAGGCCGAGATGCGCTTTTATCAACTCAAAGCGAAATTATACCTGTCTGACGATCATGAAAAAAATGCGGCTCGTCGGGAAGCTAATCTGAATAACTGGCTCCGGGAACTTCCTGAAACTAAGTATGTTGCACTAACCAAAGCCGTAGATGCCGCAGTTAATGAAATGACTCATGGATTACCCAGTAAGACCAGCGAAGACGGTAAAGTTATGTTGCGGTCACCACTTCACACTTGCCCTACTATCAGGAAAAACGAAAGCAAGGAGGTGACAACTGAGTTGTTGCTTCCCTTTCGGAATTACAGCCGGATTCCGCGAGTATAGTAGTAGCTCCTGGGACATCATTCTTAATGAATTGTCCCTTGATGCCGGTCAGCCGATCGATAGTCTGCTTTGCTCTCCACGAAGCCGTATATTAACTATGCACAAACGTTACAGAAAGGTAGGGCAGTTGTGACTATCAAAGAAACCCCACAGCAAATCGTCGTAGATCCAGAAGAATTGCTATCTGTAGACCAGATAGCAGATAAACAGCAACAACCTGAAGAGGATTTGCAGCTCAAAATTCTCTCCATTCTTGATCAAATTGAATCCAACACGTCAGCCATCCTGCGACGAGGAATATTAGCACACGCAAATTCTACCGTTCAGCCCAGTAATATAAATACTGAATTAGCATCTAATAGGCATCAAAATAATATCGAATCAACACCTATTAAATATAAAAAAAGTATCGATTCAGCATATAAAAACCAAAACACCAAAACATCAGAAAAGGTTGGTAATCATAAACCTGATCGTATAGCAGAAAGTAAAAGTAAGCATGCAGAGACCACTGCATCAAATAATAGTCAATTAGTACAACAGAAGCATACTAATACGGTATCAAATGGTAACCGTGATACTGAACGCGACAGCGCAGTCACAACTCTCAATCACACATTAGCGAGCAAAGACAAAGAAAGCATAGAACATGCGGGTACAGAGCGACATAGCCGCCAAGTGGAGATAAGCGATCATCAAAATAGTAAAATTGAATCATCACTTCAAAATACATCAGACAGATCACAAACCAAATTTAACTCTGCACTAGAAAAAGATCAGCGCAAAAAAAATGATAAAAGGAATCATCAGCCTGCTTCAGAGAAAAGAAACGCGAAAAATCAGCCCGAATTAGATCTCCACTCAGGAAATAGAGAACAAGGCTCTGCAAGCCAAGAAGCTCAACGAGAGCAAAAAGAAAAACGAGAAAATTCAGGGCTAATAAAAGTAGTCAGTGATGTGGTCAAGAATTTCTCAGCAAAAAAAGAAAAAATGAAGGTTGGCGATAAAACTACTGATGCAATAGGTTCAACAATCGGTGGTCCACTTTGGGAAGCCGCAAAAGAAGTCAAAGAAGCGTTTGATGATGTAAAAAAGAGTTCACTTGGCCAAAAAGTTTTTAAAAAAATAACAGGCAAGAAAGCCAATAATAAAAATGACAATCATGCTAATAGTGAGACAAGCATTCCTAATACTGAAACTCAATCTAAAGGTCGCAGACGTGATAAGCATGGACGCTTTGTTAGTGAGGCAGAGTCTACACCTATCCAAGAGAATCAGGAGAGTGTAGAAAATAATTCAAATACCCAAACAGTATCTTCTAAGTATCAAGGTGACACTTACAAACAAGAACCTCTTCTTTCTACCCAAGTAGACAGTCGGGACAGTTATAAAAAAGCTCATCACTCTAGTAATGAAACAGATTCCTCTGCTATTGAAGTTTCGTTCAAACACCAAAAACGTAAAAAACCTGATCACTCTATTAATGAGTCTGAACAAGCATTTGTTCAGGAACACAAGACAAGTGTAGCTAACAGAAAAAACACTCAATCAGTATCTTCTGAGTATCAGAACAACACTTCAGGAAAGGTGAATACTCTTTCTGGCCAAAGAGATAATAAATACGATAAACAGTTTAATAAAGAAAAAAAGTTCTCTATTACTGAAGCTGCGCCTAAAGACCAGAAACGTGAAAAGCATGAGCGTTCAGTTGGAATAGCTCATACACAGACAGAACCTGTATCTCTTCAGGGAAACCAGAAGCTCACTGCAAATAAATTAAATACTCAGTCAGTATCTTTTAAGTATCAAAATGACACTCATAAGAAAACAAATTCTTTTTCTGGAGAAACAGATCATCATGATAGTCAGCTGTTTGATTATGGAACAAATGTTCCAGCTATTGAAGGGAAGTCTAAGCCACAGAAGAGTAATAAATATGACCACTCAGCTAATGTAGCTCATTCACAGGCAGAACTTACACCATTCCTGGATGGTCAGAAAAATACTGCGAACAGATTAAATACTCAATCGGTATCACTTGAGCATCAAAACAGTACTTCTAAAAAGGAGAGGATGCTCTTTGAACAAGCAAGTCATATTGACCATAAAAGTGGTCACCAAACTCGTGGTAAGAAGAAATCCTCTATAGCTGACACTCTCTCTGAAGACCCAAAAAGTGATGCACACAGTCATTTTGTTACTAACGCTCACACACAAGTAAAACCCGCTCTTATTAGGGACAATCAGAAGAGTATAGAAAATAAAAAAAATACTAAATCAGTATTAATTAAGCATCAAAAAAACACTTATAAAAAAGAAAAAACTCTTTCTAATGAAAGTGAAAAATCTAAAAAAACTACAGACTTTATCAGTAGCCATAGTAGCGAAAAGCTGAATTCAAAGACCAACAGCGATATTTCACATCAGCTGGTTATAGATAAAAACAGTGAACATTCAAAGTTACAAAATAACCTGAATGAACATAATGACAAACATATAAAAAATACTGAATCAATACAAAATAGATACTCAAAAAATACCGACAACCGTAGAAGAAATTCTTCACTTAGCTCTGAAACTCAGCAACATCGTAAACCGATAAAATCAGCGATCCCTTATGCTGAAAACACAAAAAATAAGCACACTGTAAACCATGCCAATGTCACTTCAGCCAATGTGGTTAGAGAACGTGAAAAAAGTCATCGCAATGATGTTATTGAGGAGAAGCTCGATAAACAACTTTCTCAATCCCAAAAACAACACAAAGAACTAATAAGGACCATAGAGAAAAAGAAATTTGGTAGTGAAGGAAATGGCGGCTCTTTAATGAGCAGCGTCAAAGAATTCACTGACATGTTTGGAAATAAAGACGAAAAAACGAAGAGCAAAGGCAAGCATAGAAAAACCAAAGGACCTAAAGGTCGATTTGGTTCTCTTATTGACCACTTTAAAGGTTCAGGCGGTTCAGCTATAACAGCGCCAAAGACTACCCCAACAACAAAATTAGGACAGGTAGCTCAAGGGATCAAAAACGCGACAGGAGCACTTGCTAACACTGGTGTTGGTAAAGTAGCAGGAGGAGCGTTGAAAACCGTTGGCTCAGTCGCTAGTCGGGCAGCGGCGCCAGTAGCCGCTTTAGCTACGGGTTATTTTAAATACAATGAAATAAAAGACAGAGAGGATCTCACTGGTTCACAAAAAGCCGTTCAGGTAGGTGCAACTACAGCTGGTTCTTTAGGTGGAGCCAGTGCAGGGGCCGCGATGGGAGCTACTATAGGTTCTGTGGTGCCTGTTGTCGGTACACTCATTGGAGGCCTACTGGGTGCAGCAGTCGGAGGATGGTTGGGCAGTAAAGGTGGTGATATTGTCGGAGAGGCTGTCAGTGACCGAATGGAAGGAACGGACGGTAAAACTCGAGCTGAAAGGGAAGCTCAAACTATTAAAGAGAATCAAACCAGCTCAGAACACTCTTTTAAAGAAAGCAATAATAAAAGCGAATCATTAAGTCAGCTCGAAACAGCTCAGGTAGCCCAAGCATCAGTAAGAGAGGTACAACCAAACCAAGAAACAGCAATAGCTGAGAATCAAGGTTATCCAACATCACAATTTTCTGTGACACCCGAGCAGCTCAAAACACCATTACCAAAGATTACTCACTCTCAATCGACTCTTAATACCGTTAAAAACAAAGAAACTCACACGGAAAAACAAGAAGTCTTAGCCAAGATTGATGAAAAAAAACTAGGTAAAGCAATTATTGATGCTATGAACCAAACCCAGCAACAACAAAGCGGTGTTAATGCCTCATCTTCCGGGTCTGGCTATTCTGTGTCTAAATCCAGTAATCAATCGGTTCCTACGCCCATTCAGACTGAATTTACAGATAAGACACTTGTTTTAATGGCACATGACAGGATCTAGTGATGGAAGAGTTAAACCACCTTCTGAATGTAAACAGTACCGGATTGGCTGTTTCATTAGATGGTAAAGCCCTAAACAACAATATTGAAGAATGGTTTGCCAATGCCGAACATACCATTGCAGATAACCCGGCTTGGGGTCATAACCTTGGCGTTTTTCAGTTTTGCGCGCAGACCGAAGATGATGCAGTCATGCTGGAAATGGCGATAGTCGAAAAATCACCCAGAGATGTACAGGGAGTAGTGATTAAAGGGATAAGAGTGACATTCCCTGATATTGATCTATGCCGAATAGCAATCGCACACCAATACGGTCTCTTCACTAATAATGTTTCTCTAAGGTAGAACATGAGTAATCTTGAAAACAAGACCAAAGCAATTGCTTCTTTTACTGATATTATCCGCAAGAAACCGGCACTTGAAGCATTGGCAGACAGCCAGGTTCTTCAAGGAATCAATACGTTCCAAAACCTCGCACTTGAATATGCGCTACATAAGTTAGAACGAGCGAATCAAGAAGGTTATCTGAGTACTGCATACAACCGTAGTTCTATTTTGGCACTAGCAGAAGATCGCCAATATTTACCCAGAAAAGCCACACCAAGTCGCGGAAAAGTTCGTATCATCAATAAACTCAACCACGAATGTAGTGTAATGGCTCATTACCCTATCGTTTCAGAAGATCAGGTTTACTACATGATTAATGAGTCGGTTTTGATACCGGCTAACAATGAGGTAATTGTTGATGGCCGTCAAATTAAACTTCAAGAGCTGAACTTTTTAGTTGAAAAAGAACAACCTTTTCTTGAATTTGAATTTGGTCGGGAAATCAGTATCAATCTACATAAATTTCGTGTACTTGTTGACATGGGTAGTGGCTATGAAGAATGGCAACCCACTACACGCTTTCGCAATTCCCGCATGGAAAAGGTCTTTGATGAATTTTACTCTCATACGGACCAAGTTGGAATTCGCTTTGGTAACAATATATTTGGATTAATCCCAACAAAAGACTCTAAGATTAAAATCGAATTATGGCTCACTGATGGCGATACAAAGCTAATGCCCAACCAGACGTTAACACCTGTTGATGATGCTGAAGGGATAGAATTTGAAACAGCATCGTTGTTTACAGGTGGTTTACCTCGTGAAAAGACAGATGAGTTACGCCGTAACGCCTTATATTATCCGCTTTACGATAATAACCATGTTTGGGATGACGATTATCTTTTTTTCATCAAACAGCATTTTCCTGAAGTTATTTGGGGTCATATTTGGGGAGAAACAGAACAAGAAAAGATAGATGGAAAAATGAAGCTGGAGAATGTGAATAAAATCTTTGTTTGCGTCTATGCTCCAAATAATCCAAACATTGGAACTGAAATTGAAGCATATATGCTAGAGAATATTCCTCAGTTTAATCGCCACTACCAAAATGTCCCTGTCGAAGCGCTTTCTTTTACTGTCCAAATTACGGGAAAGCTACTCAGAAGTGTGAATTTGTCAGAAGCCCAAAGACTGATTAGTGATGCTCTTTGGAAGAATTACGGCAAAGACACAGTAAACAGGAAACCTAAGGCGTTAAAGCGAGACCTTTACCGAATAATGAATAACCTTAACATTTTTGAGAGTGAAGACGATATTTATATTGAAATGGCGGGCAATTTCGAGCCTGAAAATCTAAAGCAAATGATATACATCGATCTTGATGCAACAATGAAACAACTCAATATCAGCTACACGACCAACGCAAGATTAAGTATTTATTAGATACCTATAAGATACTAAATAGGAATTCTTTGAGTCCCTATTTAGTACTTACACAATGCACTAAATAATAAAAAATGTATTAACTGCGATTTGAGATGACGCTATCCTATGGTAGTGTCAGATCGAGTCTTAGTTGGTGCAAATAAAACACGCCCTTAAACGGAGTATCCAGTTTTTTGTTCAGTTCCTGAAAATCTTGAAAACTCAGTACAATGGATTTTTTTAAATACCATCAAAGATAAAATCCATTGCTGCCTTAATCCGGTCACGGTATTGCGTAGCATCACAAAATTCAGTACCCAAGGAACGAACAGGTATACTTGCCAGCTCATGAGTCATTACAGCATATTCTTTGTCGTCTATAAGTCTGACAAGTGGAATCATTCGATCTGGACGATTGTTATCCGGATATTTTTCAATAGGCAATAGTGGGATAACAATTCTGCGGTTTAACTGCCCTATAATGTCGCTTGTTACATCCAGTAACAGAGGATAAATAGTGGTTCTTCCAGTATTACGATAAACGGTGAATTGCATAATTAAAACGTCCTGTATTCATCACTGAAACAACCCTGTTCATCATGAAAACGATTTAATGCCTCTAAAGCTTCTGCGTTATCTTCTTGCCATTTCCTCGCCTCATAATGACGTAATTCTGCATCCAGAGCAGCGGAAAGTGTTGCGCTAAAATTGATACCAGCTTCACGTGCCCGACTCAGTAATCCCCGTTCTATGGTCATGGTTACGCTCTGTGTGTTTCTTTGTTTTGCTGTCATGATTGACCTCCACCATTAATATACGTGTAATATACACGTACATATACACGAATTGTAGTTCTAAAAGCAGGCGTTTTCGGTTTATTTAGCATTCTTCATGCCTAAATACATGCTTGAGAAACACTAAAGATATACTTCACAAGTACATACCTAATGCCTTAATCGGTGAAAAAATCTTTTTGTCGTGGCAGGTCTTAAATTGAAACCGTAACCTCATTCGATATATTGAGTGAGGTTTTCCTGTGGCTGAAAAATGGTTAGTTGAACGTCTGACAAAAAGCAAGCAAGGTTCTACCCAGTGGATAGCGCTAGCTGAAGCATTGGAAGAATTCTGGGATACCTATTTCTTTGCTAATTTACAAACCCTTGAAGATGGTAAAAACATCTTCACGGCCAACAATTCACACCTTAATCAAAAAATTGCTGAATTCGGAGACTATTTCGATACAGCTCTCCCAATAGACGTATCAAGCAAGCGTTTATCTATTTCGTGGCAACGAGCTAATATCCACGAAAAAAATACCATAGTCCCCTTTGTCAATTCATTACAAGTCAACTTTGCTGGCTTAAACGTAACATGGGAGCCGCTTTACTCAAATCGTAGCCTTCCTTATGTGATAGATAACCTGTTTACAAAACAGGAAATTAATCTGAATTCATGGAATTTGAATGATTTTTGGATGACATCTCGCGGAAAAATAGCCGTAGATTTAACTCACTTACATTGTCTTGGAATGACAAAAGACGAGTTTATTACCATAGCTAAACGAGAGATTGAGCGGCTTCGTCCATCTCATATTGTCTATGATGGTGAATATTTCATTCTCTCTATCAATTTTTATTATGAAGCCCTAAACCATCATCTTGTAAGGCAAACTGTTGGTCATGGCAACAACATGTTTTTCCGGCTGACAGTATCGTTTGATGAGCGTCAGGCAGATGTGCCTTGGCTTGATGAAAGTCCGCTATATGTAGAGCATTTGACATGTATCACCAGTAACCGAATTGACTACAAACTTGGCATATCATGGTCGCTTGATCTGTTTGTTAATATTGGCAATCGCCGGATACCCTTAGCAGGTAAAGAAGGCGATGAAATAAGTGCAATTCAGTCTATTTCCAACTCATTACGCCATACGCTTTTCGATCTTGAACAAATGCCCTTTACAGGTGCATCTCTGTCCGCTGCCCGATATTCAAATTTAACCTTTAATATGCATTATCGGTTTGATGAGTATCCTTCTGATAGCCTCCCTACAAATGCCTCCCTGCATGGACTTGGTCGTACCACACTGAAATCTACGTGGATGGGATATCAGCTTGGTGCGGATTGGTCACTGGATCTATTCGTTGATATTGACGGCCGTAAAATACTGTTCTCTGGCAGAGAAGGGGACAAAATAGGCGCAATTCAGGCATTTTCTCATTCTTTACGACATACGCCCTTTGTTCTTGCAGAAACACCTTTTACGGGTGCATCTCTATCCGCTGTCCGATATCCATATTTGACCTTCAATATGCATTATCGGTTTGACGAGGCTCCTTCTGACAGTGTTCCTACGGATGATCCTCTGCATGGGCTTAATCGTTCGGTCATGAAACCTACGTGGATGAGTTATCAGCTTGGCACAAACTGGTCTCTGGATTTAGCTCTTATTACATCGACTGGAACGGTTTCAGTCTCCGGTCTAGATGGTGATGCCATACCACCAATGAAGCAGCATAGAGCACAACTACGTTCGTTTCAGACTCGTATTGTTTTACACAGTACAGCTCAGAAGAAAAAGACTCACACATATTGCCCGATAACTTACAAAATCACCTATAGCTGCATAGAGAGAAAAAACTCGTCATTACCTTTTAAACTCAGTCAGCCAAATCAGATTAATTTGAACCCGTGGTTGGGATTTGATGAAATCCCAGCTGATTTTGCACCATTAGATACACCGCTTTGGAGTTAGCGTTATGTCGACAAATCAACCCTGGCAAATTGCAGAACTGCTGCCTCGTTTTTACGAAAAAAATGCTCTTTCTATTGCAGGGCTTGCTCCGCAGTTCAAGATCATGAAGTTTAAATTTGGTCACGATCCTTTGCTAATAGATAACAGTAAAAGCCCACCTGCTTTATCACCTTTTAATTCAGCAAATAACGACATCAAGAATGTTTTTTATGAGGGGAATATTAACGCTAAAGAAGATATTGTTTGGGCACAAGGGCGTTTGTTGTTCCGTTGCATCATGCCAGAAAACACCATTTCTGAACCTAAACAGTATAGCCAAACCGGTCTGTATGATGCTGATGGTGATTTAGTTGCTGTAAGCATTGATCTACCTGATTGGGTAACACCAGAAGAAGGCATTAATACTCATCCATATATTAACTTTCCAATTTCAGGAGAGTGATGAATGAATACCTTTCCTCAACAACCAACGAATGACCTAAGAATAGATACTGCATGGCGAGAAAATTATTCCGGGGCTTCGATGAACCAAAAACTGCATGGTCTGCTGCCTAAAGGGGTCTATTCAGGTTTTATTGTTAAACCCCAAAATGGTCTTAATGTAGAGATTACGGGTAATGGTGAGCAAAATATCGCTGTACTGGAAGTAGGAAATTATTCACTGACAGCAAGAATGCCAGAGCATATAACCAAACAACTTACATTGACACCGGGTAAAACGCAATTTGTCATATTAGAAGCGCAATATGCCATGAATCAAGCGTCATCTGTCGGGATTTATGTTCGTGATACAGTGCCCGGTAATGGAATTATGCTCGCCAAAGTAGCGCTTTCTGCTGGATCCACATCAGTGCCAACAAACAGTATTGAGCTTGCTTTACCATCAAAACCCGTAACTGCCGCTGATTTTGCTGAGTTGGCAGCTTATACGATCGATAATGGCCGGCGAACGTTAAATCTTCAGGAAGAGTTAGATCAACTTAAGAAAAAGTATATTGCCGAAAGCCATAAGACATTAAATCTTCAGGAAGAACTGAATCAGATTAGGAAGCGATTTACTTCCGAACTGGCGACGTCTACTACCAATTATGAGCGCCGCACATTGGAACTTCAGGAAGATTTAAACCAATTCAAGAATAATATTGTAGCGGAATTAGCCGCTTATACGATAGACAATGGTCGTCGAACCTTAGTACTCCAAGAAGAATTAAACCAACTTAATAAAAAAGTTAGCATGTAAACTATATTCCCTCATTCGTTGAGGGAGTAAATTTTACTGTTGATGCACCACCCACTTTAGCGCTCTACCATCAGACTGTCAGCAATACAATCACAGCGTGGAGCGTTCCCGTGAATTACTTATCTTTCGACTATGCTCAATTTAACGAAAAAGGGCTTAAAAAAGTGATTGATGAATTCAATCGCCATGACCTTCAAATCACAAAAATTGAAGCAGACAATAAACCCATACGCCTATCAGGAGTACAAACTAAAAAAGCGACACTGCACTTTACTGATGGGCAAAAACTCACACTACAAGCCACTGCGCAAGGCTCGATCTTTCAGGTGAGATTGAATACCAGAGTTATCCCGGTTAAACATGTCGATGACCTGAAAAAAGCTGTTGCAGAAATTGCCGATAAAATTAGGAATAACAGTAAGCAATTCCAAAATACTCTGCAAAAACGCGCTACACGAGCAAATAGCACCAGCCAAGATGCCTCAAGCCGAGCTAAAACATCACTAAAAGCGCAAATTGCACTTGCCATTCTAGACCACAAAGAACTTGAAACGGCAATTAAAGAAAAGCGTGAGCACAAGTCAGCATTAGAAAAAGCGCAGCAGGAAAAAGAGAAAAAAAAATCTGATGTAACTGAAAAATTATCGCAGGAATACGCAGTTACAGAATTGCTTGAAGCAGAATTAAAACAATTAGAGGAGCATATTGCATGAATCCAACTCAAGGGTTAAAGGTTTTCGCTATGCCGGACCCATTAGCGAAAGGTTTCACTCGCTCCCAAATCAATGATCTTATATATCAGCTTACTGCTGATCCAGAACAATCCCGTCTCATGATGGAAGCTGAATCCCTAGCAGTATTAGATGCAGCTTACATTAAAGGAGAGTCAGTGACTCGCCAGAATGGTTTTATTCTCGATGCGGTCACAACCAGTTATGCTCGTTTCCCTCGTGCCATACAAGCATTAGAACGTGCACTAAATCGATTTTTATCCAGTAATGGCATTACTGTGATCGACAATGAAATTGGCGAACCTAAGAAAAACAATTTATTTGCTACCATCGCTGTACAATTTACTTTGAGTGATGGTCAGGCTATTACTATAGTTTTTCATGCCCCCGATGAAGACCCAAAAGTTTTCAAACCAGATGATGTAGTTATTGCTTTTCGTTGGTTATTAAACAAAAGAGACATTACTCAGGCTGTTACACCTGAAATGGGCAAAGGTAAAGCACGTGAAGTATCACTACCAACAATTGCCAAACGCTTAAGTCATCTTGTCGTTGCTAATTCTGAAGTTTTTCAGGTCAAACAAAAAGAGGTAACAGAAGCACGTGAACATTTAGCTTATCTACAAGAGCAATCCAATATTTTAATGGATGAACTAAATCAAATCACAACTGAGATTTCCATTCTAGAAGAACGCAACAACGAGTTAGATCATATAATTTCGATAAAATCTAATGAACTGGCCTTTCGCCAAAATTTCAACAATGATCTAAGAACAAAGATTGCAGAGCTAAAAATTGTCAGACCAGAACCAGAAGGTGAACAAAATAGTAAACTAATGGCCATACTAACATTAGAAAATATCATTAATGGTTTACATGATAATGTTGCTGCTGATGGTGTACTGGAGATGATAGAAGAAGCCAATTACGAGTTAGAAAAACTAGGGTTAATAGATAAATTCGACGCCCTGATTGGCTCTGCAGTTGAAAAATATGTAGAGTTAGACGAAAAACAGGAATAAACACATGCCATCAAGTGTAACAAAACTTAAGCTCGCTAAACAAATTCGCCAACTCAGGCAACAAATAAAAAATGAGTCTGTTGAAAGCATAGAAAAATTTAAATTAGTAAAAGAAATTCAATCTATTCGTGCCCAAATCATCGGTAGAACACCTAAGTTTGCTTTACGGTTGGCTGAGTTGATTAATGGAAAATTTGACTATCTAGAACCAGAAAAGTTTATTGCTATCGTGCGCGATATATCCCAAGAATCCGGCGAATTCGAATCCGTAAAGCAACCTGTCGTTAATTATGTTGCAAAAAGACACTTGGCCTAAAAAAAAGATAGTTATCTCAGCCATTAACGCATCAAATGAAATAGACGGCCTTTGTGCCGTTTTTCTTGACGCTTTTAACGATGTAAAAAATGCACAGCTTTACCAAGCCAAAGCCCTAAAACAAAAACTGATAAATGCCAAAGATGAGCTAGAAAAATACCAAATCTGGCGTGATATTGTTTTTTTACAAATAGAGTTGAGTCGTTACAAAGACAACCGACTATACAACTTTGCTGAACAAGGCATAAACCTTAACAGTTTGAAACAAGCCTACATTCCTCCTGTAAATTTGGATGAACTTCAGTATCTACATTGGCTGGAACAAGGAAAGCTTTTCATCAATGATGTCATAAGCCCCAATAAAGCTCAGCTCATATCAGAACTTGATGATCAGATACACAATATATTCAGATGCAACCCCATTGTGAATGAAAAGCTGACGACTCTGGAGAATGAGTGCATATTTCCTTTAGCAGAGCAAGCCAGAGAGATTATCGGTCAAATCAGGGAGAATGGGAAAAATGACGCTCTGATGTCTGAATTTGAGGTGACCCGTTCAGCTATTGAGTCCGCATATCAAATCCAGATAGATCCATTCTTATTAACGTCTATGCAAGAACTAGATGATGTAGCCAAAAAACAGATTCTAGCCCATCAAAAGCAAAAAAAGGTTCTTGGCACAGAATTGATGTCAGATATTTATGAAGCTTTGCTTTCACGCTCTATCATTTCCCAAGAAGATGCTGAACTATGGGCCAATTCTCAAGAGATTACCCCCTCAGCAATCGCCAGAATGCGAAAATCAGTCTACCCAGAGTTCGAGGTACGTCGAGATATGGCAACATACTATCAGCTAGTTAATGGGCGATTAGACACTGTTCGTATTGTGACTACAGGAAGCCAGCGCGCCGGTGCCATAATTAATTCTGCAACTATCGATATTGATAATGATTTCGACCGCCTAACTTTGTTCCATGAAATGAGTCACCTATTGGAAACCGATGAATCAATAAAATTGACTAATCAACTCTTCATCAAAAATCGTGCTTCTAGCTCACCTCAACGATTAAGTGAACTGACAAACAACAGTTCATATCAGAATGATGAGATAGCCATTCCTGACAGATTTTACTCTCCATATGTTGGCAAAATTTATGAAAGTGGAGCAACTGAGGTTGCATCTATGGGCATGCAACAGTTTTGTTCATTAGAGAAGATGTATGCGCTCTATGATAGTGATAAAAACATGTTCACTCTCATGATAGGTATGATGACAGGGATTAATGATATCCTGATTCAAAGGCAAAAAAAGCAGTTTTCTAGACAATTAGCCGATACAGCATTCATATCTGCAATGAAAAAAATAGTAAAAGATCTCCCCTGGCAAAGGGAAACCTGCAAAGAGGTGGTCGATACATTTAACAATGAATGGGGCTGGAAGCAAACACTTGGTAACTGTGAATTAGTACCGGCAGTGACGATAAAACAACACAGACAGATATTTAGTGTACAGGTTCATGAAGAAGATGGGAAACAAGTTCAACAACATTTCTTCAAAACGAAATTACAAGCAGAAATTTTTGTATATCTGCATGAGCTGAATATTAGAGAAATCAAACTATCACAACAAGATATTTTCTTTCTTGCTTGTCATAATCGAGCTCCAGATTGGTATCAGATTAATACTTATTTACCACTTATATAATACTTTTCTATATTTTAATCCATTCAAAAATAAGGGCAGTTTTCCTGCCCTGTCGTTTAGTTGTGGAGAGGATCTCATGAACTTTGAGATTCGCGCCAAACTGGGAAAAGTTCAGGGAAACCTCCAATACACAAAGGGAAACCGGCATCACGATACCCCAGAGACAAATTTCGTCGGTTCTGAACATCCGTATATATGTTTTCCAGTCGGGTTTGAACCACCTCAGATAAATCACCATTCAGGTTTCCAAGGGAATGGAAAGCTTCCATAGGTAGAGAAAAGTCCTGAAGAGAAAGGGCTGCTCCGGACCAGTCAGTATCAAATAGTTTTTCCATGAAAAACATCCACCTGATAAAAATAAAAGTAATAACAAAGCAGGTTCATTAGATAGCCTAAATACATCACCCCGCTACAATAAAATAACGAAACCATCACATTAAGTTAACTTTAATCAACATACTATGCCAATATTTAGTAATCAATGTGGACTAGCTAAATTATTTGAATCAGGCACACTCAGTCAGCTCATAAAAGTCCCCATCTAAATTGAACAATAGTTCATATCACTTTATAAATACTCATTAAGTATCTAAAAAATACTTGATAAGCATTCAATAAATACTGTATAAAACAAAACAGTGTTGATGCGCCAATAGCTCCTGACAGTTACTCTCTGATCGTTAACTAACAATCGAGAGAGTCATGGCTGAGAGCAAAAAAATAGAATTGCTATCTCCATTAGTCCGGAGTAATGGAGATAGCAACCCAAACGATTCGTTAGCATTCCCAGAATCAGTATTTGGTTATAAAGTTGACGAACTGATAGGAAGAGACAGTAATCGAAGGGAAGCTGGAATTGAAATTTTTGGTACTTCACTTCCACGTAACCGCTGTACTGACTCCTTAAATGTTGAAGAAATTGCGGTTAGCTTACAGCCTGTTCATAATTGCATTATTTTTGATAATTCAGTTGATGAAAAAATAGAATTATTACTAAATGCTAAAAATATAAATGAATTAGAATCTGCCTTTACTCAATTTTTTGAGCAAAATACTAAAAAGCCTATCCTCGAATCTAGCTTGATAGTTGATAGAACCAAAACGCGCGAAGCCATCATTAATGTTGAACATGTTTTTCATGGGGATATAAATAGAAAAGGAAATGCGGTCGGCTTCCATCATGAAGCAGGAATTGGCTATCAAGGAAAAGCACGTATTGCCGAGATTATCGATCCACCTAATTCTAAAGGAATTTATCGTGGAAGAATTGAAATATTCAATTCTCAAACAGGTAAATGGGTACAGAAAGGTCCTGAATCTACTTTCTTCCCACTGTCTTGGGATCGTCAGAAAATAATATCAGAAATTAAAAGTGCATACAAAAATGCTAAGGTTCAAGGTTACAGATGGGAAGGTGTATCACCAAGTGGTGTAAAAATTGGGGGTTATTTAGATAAAAATGGTAACATCAATACAGCGTTCCCTCGTTATGAGATTTAAATAGAAAATGAAATATTATATTGATGAACATGGCTATTCTTGTGCTGAAGCGGAACAAGAACATCATCTTATCGCATGGTTTTTAAATGACGATATTCAAGGCAGTTTATACAGTGTTAATAATTATCTTTCCGCCTGCGATTCAGTAAAAAATGGGCAGATCCCAAAATGGGAAGGTACAGGTAATGCTCATACAGTCATTATTGAGCCAAATGGTGTTGAAATCGTTAATGAATACACAGAGGAAAACCTCAAGATCGCAACTATAGAAGAATTTAAAGACTATCTTGATAAATGGAAGGACTTGCTTTTGAGAAAAGATAAGCATTAAAGATATTCTTCAGCTAATGAACAACTGTCCTTTTACCTAAACCATGCGGAATGATTCACCTCACTAGCTAGTTGTATTTAACAACACATTATAAATATCTATCAAGTATTTTAAAAATACTTGATAGATACCTAATAAATACTGTATAAAACAAAACAGTGTTGATGCGCCAGTAACTCCTGACAGTTACTCTCTGATCGTTAACTAACAATCGAGAGAGTCATGGCTGAGAGCAAAAGAATAGAATTGCTATCTCCATTAGTCCGGAGTAATGAAGATAGCAACCCAAGCGATTCGTTATCATTCACAGAATCAGTATCTAGTTATAAGAATGTAGAAAAAGTTGACGAACTGATAGGGAAAGACAGTAATCAAAGGGAAGCTGGAACTGAAATCTTAGGGGCTTCACTCCCACATAATCGCCATGCTGACTACCCAAAATTTGAAAAAATGGCTGTTGACTTACAGTCTGCTCATAATTTCGTCATTTTTGATGATTCAGTTGATGAAAAGATAGAATTATTACTAAATGCTAAAAATATAAATGAATTAGAATCTGCTTTTGTTAAAAATATTGTCAAAAATGACGTATCAACTCAAAAAAAATCTTCAGGCTATGAGAATTTTGAAATTAAGCTGCTACCTGATGCACATGGCACAGAACATCTTACAGCGGTAAAAGGTGATACCTATATTCCTGTTAATAAAATCGAATCATGGCTGCGAGGTAAGGCAGCTGGAGATTGGGAAGGACTTCATACTCGCCGGGACGTTTTGATAAATGAGAAAAGGGATAATCAAAGTGCTTTTGCTAAAGATCCAGCTAAAAATGATGAGTTAGAGTATATAAAGGAAAATATTAAAAGACTAAATCGCTCTCGCATTATGGCTGTGAACCTGCAAACTATCGGGGTTTATGATACGAAAGAAAACAATACACTGATAATAGATAAATTACTCGATTCAACCAAAAATGTCACAATCGAAAATTGTAAAAGTTCCGTTGTATTAGAAAGCCTCAATGGTAATGGTTATTTCGTTCGTATCAATGCAATATGGAAAATTTTACCTGATGGTTCAAAACGCCTTACAACCGTGACAACAGGGATATTCAAGGAGTAATCTAGATGGACAAAAACGTTGCAGTATTGATAGAAAAATTAGATAGTTATATACAAAATGGTTATTTGGATATTAATTCCTTTGATAATCCCGATGATGAAGCTGCTGAAGTCCTCATTAAATTATCGAGAATAGATAAGAAACTATGTGAACAATATTGTAAGCTCATTCTAGAGTCACCAGAAGTAGGTGATACTTATTTAGATTCAAGTTGTCTTTCTCATTTATTTAATCTAAACAGAAAATATAGTATTAATTATGTACAAGAAAATGTCCTGAATATGTCCGCTCCAGTATTACAAGCAGCTATGGAGGGATTGGATATGTATAGTAAAACGCCATTTAGAAGACATTTTTCTGAAGAGGTAATTTTAAATATTAAGAAACGTTATGATGAACTAGCCTCAGACAACATGATTAAAGATATGCTAAGTTATAATTATGAATGGTTTGAGAAAATGTATTTAATCCCCCTCGGCTTATCAAAAAATTAGGTCATATATTCAATCCGTTGATTGTCAGACAACATATAATGATGTTGTTAAAAAATTTAAAACTTGAATTTCTTATTATTACTTAACTTCTCAATATCCAATGGGTATATTATAGATACTCATTGGATACCTATTTAACACTTACATAAAACAAAACAGTGTTGATGCACCACTGAGGCCTGGTCGCTACTCTTTCGTTGTTAATTAACAGGCGAGAGAATCATGGCAGAGAACAAAAAAAAGGGGTTACTCGCTCGATTATTCCGAGGCCAAAAAGAAGATGACTATCACGGTCACCTAGAACTAGCAGAATCTGGATTTGATTATGAAGATGCAAGTAAATTTGATGAACTGATAGGAAATAACATCAATCAAGGGGAGTCGGAAACCGAAAGCCTCATTACTCCATTTCCACATAATCGACGGGCCAGCTATCTGAAATTTGAAGAAATGTCTGTTGATCCAACCATTGATAGCGCTCTAAAAATGCACGTTGCCAATGCCTTGTCAGCGAAAACGGATACCGGAGAAATCTTGTTTATCGCTTCTACAAAAGACGGAATTGATGACAAGATAGTAAAGGATCTGAGAGACACTGTAGGACGCTGGCTCAATGAAAATGCAGAGGCAATAGCTTTTCAAGCGGCTAAGTATGGCCTTAGCTTTGTACGCCCTTATATTGAGCCTAAAAAGGGTATTACTCACATTAGATTTGATCACTATACCCATCCAGCCCATATCCGCTGTTACGAACGAGCTGGCCTTTTATGCGGATATACATCTAAGTATCAACGAAGCCTTGAAAAGAAAGGTGTTGCTGAGCTTATGGAACCGTGGAAATTCATTCCATTCAAAATCCCGAAATGGGATGCTCACAATAGTACGCTCATTGAGCCAGTGAGATTAAACCCTTTAGCTTTTGATATTAACGATGATGATTATCTCAACGAAGAGCCTATCGAAACACAAGACTACGGTTCAAGCTTACTCCGTTCGGCTTATGATCCGTGGGTAGACTTAAATGAGGCAATTCTTGCTCTCAATTCAGCACGTAAAAACGCAGCGAAACGCGATCGTTTTATCACTATACAAACCGGTAAAAAAAACCCAGCTCTCGCCGCTAAATACTATAACACCATACTGGGAGCGTTAAAGCGCAAGAGTAACTTATCTGCTAAGCGAAGCGCAAAGCGTGGCCACATATCAACGATTGATAATCATATTCTGCCAGTAACATCAGATGGTTCAGGGCAAATTAATATTCAAACCGAACAATCGGACGTCAATATTAGTCACATTGAAGATGTCAATTTTCACGTAAACAGACTTTGTAGTGCTTTGGGTGTCGATAAATCACTAGTTGGTTTTACTGAAGACATGAGTGGTGGTCTGGGTGAAGGGGGATGGTGGACGCAATCAATGGTTGCCGCCATTAAATCAAATTTAATTCGAAGAGCCATTAAAGCTGGTGCTGAACGTCTTTGTGAAATCCATGTACTCATGAAATGGGGGAAAATTTACACCGAAATGGATAAGCCTTGGCGTATCGAATTCAATAGCCTAAATAACGTACTTGAACGAGAAGAAGCTACAGCACGTGAATCCCGAATCAATTTTGCAACTTCGGTTGTCACCCTTATGCAGATGCTGGATCCAGAATTAAATAAATTTGATTTTAAGCAGACCTCAAATTGGCTGTTCACAGATGTTCTCCGTGTAAATGAAGAAACATTTAAGCAGCTTATTGAAGCTGCTAAAGAGGGTGATGAAGATGAAATCGATAAGGTTCTGGACTCTGTATCTGATCCTGAAAGACAAAATCAACTAAAAACTATGATCTACAGCTGCATTGCTGAGCTGATGGGAGAAGAAAATGCCTAAAAACATCCTGCAACGAATTACATGCCATTTCAATATTTTTGACACTGGTCGTAAATATACTGGTAAGCAGAGAGGGTACATTCTGGATAACGTAAAAACTGTTTTGAACTCCCCTGAAGTTCAAGAAAGACTGAGATTACGTGAATTGGTTGGCTATGTTTCTCATGGGCTACGAGAAATGTCTGGCAAGTTGACTCTTGGTGAAACACTGCCTGTTCAACTGCCAAATGGACAAATGACCGTTGTCAACGCAATTCCTTCTAATGTCACTATTGAGTTATCAATCGATGATGAAGGTAATCTCACTCACACTCAAGAAATATTAGATAACGATGAAGGCTGTAAGCTACTTGGTTTACATAATTCCCGTATTGGTGGATTTTCTTGGGCCTGTGGTGGTGGGAAATTGGGAAGTAATACCTTTATTAATGGTTTTTATGGTTTTGACTATGTTCATAATCCCTTATTCGCCACTAATCGTGGTTATGTTCTTGATTCAGCGGATGACGAATATGATCGTCAAGCCGTGCTAGACAACCTGACTAGTGCAGGTGTTCCTGAAGCACAACGCGAATTAGTTCTGGATTCATTCAATAACTCTGTAGCGTTTGAAGCTTCACACTACCGGGAAATGGTTCTAGATGCCCAGCAAATTATTGCTAGTCAACATGAAGAAAAACAGAAAACTCAACATCTTTTAGATGATACTGTTGAAAAAGTAAAAACACTGGAAACAGAAAATACAAATCGTGAACAGTTTTTCAAGCAACTACAAAATACCAGCCATATTGTGATTAATGATCAAGTACTTGATGCGTTGATTAATGCCAATAGTAAGCAAGATATGGAAGTTATCATACAAATGATCATGGATACGGCGAATATTAATACCCAATATTTGCCAATTAAGCAGCATAAAAATATGTTTGTTAAACAGATTGAAGATAAAGGTTCTCAAGCGATGAATAGCCAAGATGATGCGTTTAGCATCAATGCTGCTTTGGATACTGGATTTTATAGCTAATTATACATTAGCCGAATCGCTGGCTTTGCCAGCTTTTTAATTAAAAGTCTATTAGGGATTTTAATAAACATCCTCGCCGCAAGCGACGGGGAATTTTCAAGTATTAGTTTTTTAAACAAACAAACCATTTTATGGTATAAATATTTGTATTGAATTTAATACAAGAACAATTAATTATATTACTTTGTTAAATGATGTAAAGTGTTTTAGTGAAAAATCAGATGTAATATAAATCACATGATTTATTTTTAATAATTCAACAATAAATAACATGGAGCAGAATAAATGTCAGGAGAATTATCTAATTTAAGCAAAAAAATCGAAAGTGAAGATAAGGATAAAATAATGTCCAGTTTTTTTTCCAGTATGGTTTCTAGTGATGATAAAGTAAATGCAATTAGAAGGGTAGGTAATTTTATCATTGATGGAAAGGTTAATAATAATAAAGAAGCAATGAAATATGGTGATTTATTTTATATTAACATTGTTGGGCCTTATCCAGTTATTGTAAAGCATCCTGAACCTAATGATGATTGGGTTTGTGTTGGTACTTTAGATAGATATGATATAGACAATGTCTTAAATTATATGACTGAAGAATCTAGAACTATAGATAGTTTTAATCTAGCTAGAGATAGTAAACAAAAAAGAGGAGGTGGTATTATTCATATTCCAGCTGGTGATTATTATTTAGAAGATGAACTGGTTATGGTAAATTTTGTTAGGTTTGAAGGTGAAGGCGAAAGAACAACTAGATTATTTGGATCCCCTAATGTTAATGGCACAGGAAAATCTGTAGTAAGATCATGTTCTACTTCAATTAATAGCAAAGATGAACCAAAATATTTATCTCACACCGGAATTAGTAATTGTACTATTAATGGTAATGAAACTTGGGATTGTTGTTTATATATTAGGCTAACTACAAATGAGTCTAAATTTATCAATGTTACGACTCAATCTGCAAAATTTGTAAATACAAATTTGTTGGCTAGCTGGTATGTTAATTTGGCTAACCACGTATCTCGTGATGCAATGAACTATGGTATTGTCATAGGTAAAAAATTGTTTAAAGAAAGAGGGTTAGAAGAGGTTAATGCCTGTAGTCTATTAAATATGAGAAGTAACTATTCTGGTATAGATGATAAGTATCATCCAACTGATAATGCATATGCTGGTTCTGGAATAATAATATGGTCAGCAAATTCATGTGCATTTGATTATCTTGGTGCAGAAAATTCATATGGTGTAGGTATTTTAGCTAGAAAGGGAATTAACTCAACATTAGGAGATATATACACTGAAGGCAATGGAAAAGGAAGTAAATCAAATTATCCTATAGGTTTAATGGTAATAAATGCTGATTTTCCAGTTTTAAGAATCGGATCTCTAAACTTAACAGAAGGACAGAAAATTTTTCTTTCTCAAGAAGATGCTATAATCAGTGCTGAAAATATCTATACACACGATTTTTCTAATGGAATATTTAAAGGTAATGGAAAAGTAATTTTAAATGGAATTGGTATATATAATAGATTATCTCCAGATGACCAGAAATATATCGAAAATAAGAGTATGGCAAGAATATCTGAATTTCATAACTTTGATTTAACATCGTGGCAATCTCTTAATGAGACTGGATTTTTGATTCATGAAAGAACGAATAGCGTAATTGTTAGTATTGTTCCTAGAGAAAATTCTATTCAGAATAAAGATGTAATTATTAGATTGAATAACAATGGAGCTGATGGTCAATTTTTGAATTTTGGTAAAAAATTTACCAAAAATAGCATAATTAGTAAACGTTTTAATGCGATAGATAGGGGATTTTGGAAATTAGAATTTATTAACAATGCTGTAAATAATCAGTTGATGGTTGATATATATATATATCAATATAAGTGTGCTGGTGAAGTATTATTTGAACATGATTTTTAAATTTTAAAGTAAATATTACTAATAAGGTGTCTTTATACATATTTAGACACCAAATCAATCATTAAATGGAAGAAATTATATACCTTTTCGGTTACGTATTTAATATATTGCTTGTTTTTAGTATTATGGTGTGGTTACTTTGCAATCAGGTAGTTGTCGGTCTAAGATAATTTCTGTAAGAGATGTTTTCAAGAGTAAAATTCAAGAATTATTTTAGTTCTATCGTTAAGGTTTATCTTTGCCATATGAATTTTCTCTATTAGATTTTTCAGCGTAGAAACGATTCTCAGCAGTTTTTATTCATATGTAGCTCCTTTCCATACCTATAACATAAAAAAGTCATACAATGCTTTACAGCTCGTTTAGGCCGATAATTTTTTAACACATGTTCATTTTGTTTTCTTGGACGAGTGTATGAACTGAAGTTTAAAAAAACTTATCCACATATCCTATGATTAGATCCCAATATTGATCCTATACTGATCCTATATAGACCTAACTGATCCCCGTCTCTCGCAGGCCAGACAGGACAAGCCTTTCAAAGCATTGAGGTGGGTCGAAATGGGAAAAAGGTGTGTCGAAATGGGAAAAAGGTGTGTCGAAACAGGAAAAAGGTGGGTAGTATTGGGAAGATAGGTGTGTCGAAATGGGAAGCACCGAAAGTTATTCATAGTGAGTAAAAAGGAACATCTTAATTGGTATAACCATATGATTAATCAATTATTTTTTGATGAAATTCTTAATTCTGATATTGAAAGTAGTAACAATAAACTCACAGTTACTACTCGTGCCACAGTACAACCTGTTGCATTAATGAGATTGAATGTTTTTGTGCCAGCCAGCCGTGCTGCAAAAGGTGCACAAACAACTATTGATGCAACCTCTGAACTCAAAAATTTGGAATTTTCACGACGTGAAGGATACGACCATGTGAAGATTACAGGTGAGCGTCTTAATATGACGATGGACTTCAGGGTCTGGATTGGCATCATACAGGCATTTAGTAAATACGGTTTGCAATCGAATATCATTAAATTGTCATTCCATGAATTTGCCGGGATGTGTCTTTTTGAATCGAAGAGGTTTGACAAACGGTTAAGGCAGAGTATTGCTAACTCTTTGCCTCGCATCCGCGGTAAAACCATTACGTTTACGAAGTCAGGTTCAGATGGGATAAAACGTGTGGCGTCTACGGGCTTACTGAAAACAGGGATTTTTGATTTTGAAAAAGATTGTGTCGAACTGGAAGCTGACCAGAGGTTATGGGAATTGTATCAAGCGGATTATACCGTATTGTTACGCCATAAGCCGATACACGCATTAACCCGTAAAGAGGTTGCGCAGGTTCTATATACTTATATCGAGAGTCTTCCATTGAATCCTGCTCCAATTTCATTTGAGCGCCTTAGAGAGAGATTAGAACTGCTGTCCTCTGTTAAAGAGCAAAACAGAATTATTAAGCAGGCACTGCAACAACTTCAGGAAATTGGGTATTTGACACATAGTATAGTTTCTCGTGGAAGAGTTCCTTACGTGATTATTCATTCTAGATCTCCAAAACTGAAGGGACTCCAATTAGAGTAGTGGATGTCTAATGAGGAAAAGGTGTGTCGTAGTAGGATAAGTAAGTAATAAACGTCCACTTCCCCTATCAGAGCACTGTACGTACTGTACATTAAGATACGTACTAACAAGTTTCCATTTCGGCCCACTATTTAGTTGTCCTGTTTCGACACACCACTAATACCAGCTATGTTGGCAATGACCAGCGCATTGAAGTCATTAATTATTGGGTGTGTCGTAGTGGGATTGTGTGAGATAAGACTCAATTTTTTATCTGTAAAAGGGCGTTGTTTACACTTCAGATTGCGTACAGACAGGATTTCATCTCCACCATTCACTCTGATTAAAAGGCATTTTCCCTTTTTAGCCCACCTTTGATTAATATCCAGTCTTTCCCGTTTCGGCACACCCTTAACACCTGATATTTTACTGAACACAATTGTATGACCGTTTAGGAGGTAGGTGTGTCGTAATGGGATAGATAAGGATAGGATATCAATCAGTTGTCTGGAAAAAGCTCCATTTATACTCCAGCATAGCTGGTGCTAGGCTCTTACTCATTCCCCAGAGATTATCTCATATTCGGTTTGTTGTTCGACCTTTCCCGTTTCAACTTACTGCTAATTTCAACTTGGGATAGTTTACAAATGGTTATGACTGATAACTTGGGTGTGTCGTAGTGGGATAACTTAAACCATTAACTTGAAAAAGTGTGCTATTTGAACAGAAACTTAACTATGAGATCTCGCAATTAAAACAGCCAGCCACGCGTTTATCTTTTCCTGTTCGCTCACAAATAAATTTGAAATTAATCGCGAGCCCTTATTACTACTGACCGATAAAAGTAGTTGCAAAATTTTAAACAGGGCTGAGAAAACCCTGTTTAAATTATGCCTACTTTTTCTTTTGTTCTTTTAGTGTCTTTTCGATGAGTTTATTCATGCCTTCAAATATCAACACTTGGTATAAATGCTTACGATTTGCGTATTGGGAATCAAGCTCAGCAAGTTTCGTACCCCATTCGCGATAATATTCATTTACATTAATATGAACTGGTTTTTCAGAGGCTTTTGTTTTATCACTGGATTCAAGGGTTTCATACCATACTTGTTCGTTTGTATCTTCAAGGTTATCAGTATGAGTTTTACCATCAATGAATGAATCAATATCTTTCTCTGGTACGGAATGTTTACGAATGGGTTGTCTGAATCTTTTGTCTTTATTAGCCATTTGCTTTCTCCAATAGTTCTGTCACCAAGCTATCCATTTCAGCTTTGGCTTTAATATCGTTCATTTCTCGTACACCACGGCCTACCGCATACGCATCACTGTAAACAACACGGTTGTAAGCAACGGTATCAAGTACATTCATCGTGCTGTGCTCTTTGAGAACTTGTTTTGTGAATAGAATGTCTTGCTCTCGCGCTGTATGGGTCGGGGCAAGCGAGATCATGCAAAACGTTTTTAAGCCAGTATTAAAGTCTTTAGCTTCATCAATGAGATCTTGAACATCAAGAATACTATCTCTGTGATCTTGAGTCGGTCTAAATGGTGCAAGCGCAATATGAGCAGCTACTAATCCACTTCGCATTTCTTGTGTGCGGGTGCGGTCTATATTTCCTTGAACATCCACAATTACAAAGTCGTATTTAGTATCTAACTCTTGAATTGTTTTCGTTATCTTGCCTTTTTTCTGGACGCAGAAAATAGCTGGTTCAACACCTTCTTCTTCTCTATAAGAGCCAAAATTGGTTGTAGTGCCACCTGGGTCTGCATCAACTAAACAAACTGATTTTTCTCGGTGTGCTAGTTCAACGGCCAAGTTTTGAGAGCAAATTGATTTCATTGCTCCGCCTCTTTGCCCAAAAACTAAAATGATCATGAGCGTCTCCTTCTTTTGTGTGAGCTAATAATAACACATCAAAAATTTATTGATACTCATGAAACACTATAAAGATACTATATGGGTATCTATTGAGTATTTATTTTGCATTTAATCGTGTAACGGAGGATTAATCAGTCAACGTTGAATTTCTTAGCTGATAATTGGTTTTTTATAGTTGATAGAGCATTTCTTCCCACATTTTTTACGAAGTTAAAATTTTTTTTTATTAATTTTCGAAGAAAGTTATATGGGCCATTGGTAGATACGTATAACTGCCAATTTGTAACAAAGGTAGACAGAAGCTAACGCTTTGATGTATGGTAATTAAAAGCGTAATTAATAACGTAATTAATAGATTAATTATGATTATAATCATAATGTTAATTTATAAATTAATTAAAAGGGTAATTGATTGCTTTTTGATTAGCAAAGGATGGGCAGTTGGTGATTGGTGAGTGTGCGTCCTTCATGTAGCATGATGATGATTGTCAACTAGATAACAATATTGATGGATTTCAACATGCTAAAAAACGTAGAGGTACGTGTTCTTGTAATTCTCAAAAAGGAAAAAAAGAATACTATCGCCATGACCAATCTTACTCGACGCCTTAATGTCAATGCTGGTATCAAATCCGCAGGGAAAGACAAAATACTTGAATCCCTAACCAAGCAAGGTTTTATCACTGTTGAAAGAAAACAGATTCCGGCCATGCGACGTACTCCTACCATGATTACACTAACCGATATGGGAAAAAGTGTGCTCAAGGGTATAGAGTCTGGTGATATTGAGTTTGAAGTCTGATTGATCTGCGAAGTTTTGATCCAGCCGAAACAAGATTAAACAATATTTTTTTGTTGTTTCTCGTCATCGCTAAAAACGGTAAACAGTGCATAGCAAAAGATAAAAATTTGTTGTGGCATTTAAAAGCGCTTTTGAAGTAGGGCGTTAGACCATGAATTAGCGGTGACGTTGGAAGGTTTAAATCGGAATGGACAAGATTACAGAGATCACACAAGAACGTGAAATTACACATCATTTAGGGGAAAAAATTGCAGTTGCCATTTTGAGAGGCGCGAAAACAGCAGATGTCGCGGCTATTAATGGCATGAAATATGCTGCTTGCCGTGAGATCCTGCACAAATTTTGTCGTAATGTTAATCCGCAAGCTTATGAGCGGATTAACATTGCTGCTGCTATCAAAGATTACCACAGTCCTTTTCTTGAACAGCTTAGAGAAAACAAACATGAGTTTATCTCTGAGCCTGAACTTCGAAATCCTGAACAGCTTCGTCGTGAAATTAAAGAACGCGAAGAACGCCTTAATAGCGTTCAAATCACTTTACGTTCAGAACGCACTATCTTAAGCCAGTTGGAAGCAGAGCTTGCAGCGGTTATTCAAAAGAAATAAGTAATATCCCAGGGAAGAAGGATTCCGATGATGAAGCCAAAGAGCAAGACGGCTTGCCACCTTTATAAACCAATGCAGATCATTCCCGGCCAATTAAGTGATCAACAAGCTAAATTTGTTTTCTTTTTCAGCTGGTTGCTGTTCTGGTTTAGGTAAGTCAATGCCAATAAAATTAATTGAAAAACCGTGGGCAAAAGCGGTTAGATGTCTTCCAAATGAATTAGCTCGTTATGCACTATTCACAGTAGGTACTTCCAAAGAACGTAATTGTTATACCAAACCGATTATCTTAGGCATGATTGATGGTAGTGATTCTCCAATGGAATTACAATTCATGGGGACTGAGTTGCGTCAAGATGATCTAGATGTTTTTTTGGAACTTCTGCACTATGCCCGTGGTGCTGATGTATCTGGTAAACAAATATTTAAGCGTTCTGAATTGATGAAATCTCTTGGATGGGCCAGAACACCATTTTACTACGATCGATTGTTACAGTGTATGCGCCGCTTGAGTCAGGCCAATTTAGAAGGTCTGATCACTAGTACTACAGCCGTGATCCATATTGTGTCATGATGACTCTCTATCTTCCTAACACCAAGGGAGGTGTCCTATGGCCTCACCTGTCAATCTCTGGGAACAGGCGCTTCGG
>NZ_CAWQMW010000137.1:0-36730 GCF_963895965.1 Xenorhabdus sp. PB30.3
GAAAAATATATTTTTTTAGCATTTATAATTAAATTAATCGATTAAATAGGGCTTTCTAAAAACAAGTTAAATTTAATTTAAAAATATTACTCTGTATAAAAAGACTAACTTACTGTTTATATTATGAATAAAAATAAAAAGGCTGCTTAGAAGCAGCCTTTTTCTATAAAAATAGCTTATTTTGGGACTATTTTCCTGCCAGTAAACCTTTTACTGCATCTCCGATGTCAGCAAGGCTACGAACAGTCGTCACGCCAGCGGCTTCCAGCGCTGCGAATTTCTCATCCGCAGTACCTTTACCACCCGCGATAATCGCACCAGCATGCCCCATGCGCTTACCTTTAGGTGCTGTCACACCTGCAATGTAAGCAACGACAGGTTTCGTTACATTCTCTTTGATGTACGCAGCAGCTTCTTCTTCAGCTGTTCCACCAATCTCGCCGATCATGACGATAGCTTCAGTTTGTGGATCCTGCTGGAACAGTTTCAGGATATCGATGAAGTTTGAACCCGGAATTGGGTCACCACCGATACCAACACAGGTAGATTGACCTAATCCTGCATCAGTTGTCTGTTTCACCGCTTCATATGTCAAAGTACCTGAACGGGATACAATACCCACTTTACCTGCTTGATGAATATGACCAGGCATAATGCCGATCTTACATTCACCCGGAGTAATCACACCCGGGCAGTTAGGGCCGATCATGCGAACACCGGCTTCATCCAGTTTTACCTTAACAGTCAGCATATCCAGAGTTGGAATGCCTTCAGTAATGGTAATAATCAGTTTAATACCAGCTTCAATAGCTTCCAGAATGGAGTCTTTACAAAATGGTGCCGGTACATAAATAACAGAGGCTGTTGCACCTGTTGCTTCAACCGCTTCACGAACAGTGTTAAACACAGGCAGGCCAAGGTGTTCAGTGCCACCTTTACCCGGTGTGACACCACCAACCATCTGAGTACCGTAAGCAATCGCCTGTTCTGAGTGGAAAGTACCCTGACTACCAGTAAAACCCTGACAAATCACTTTGGTGTTTTTATCAATTAAAATAGACATTATTTATTCCCCGCTGCTGCGACTGCCTGTTTAGCTGCGTCTGTCAAACTGGTTGCTGCTATAATGTTCAAGCCACTGTCAGCCAGTTTTTTCGCACCCAGTTCAGCATTGTTTCCTTCCAGACGAACAACTACTGGTACGTGTACACCAACTTCTTCCACAGCACCAATAATACCGTCGGCAATCAGGTCACAACGGACGATCCCACCAAAGATATTTACCAAGACAGCCTTCACATTTTCATCTGACAGGATGATTTTAAATGCCTCAGTAACACGCTCTTTTGTTGCGCCACCACCAACATCAAGGAAGTTAGCAGGTGCACCACCGTGCAGTTTGACAATGTCCATCGTTCCCATTGCCAGACCAGCACCATTTACCATACAGCCAATGTTGCCATCCAATGCAACATAATTCAGTTCCCATTGTGCAGCCTGAGCTTCACGTGGATCTTCCTGTGAAGGATCGTGCATTTCACGCAGTTCGGCCTGACGGAACATCGCGTTACCATCTGCACCCAACTTTCCATCCAAACAGATAAGATCACCTTCAGTTGTAATAACCAACGGGTTAATTTCAACCAGAGCCAGATCACGCTCAAGGAAAAGGTTTGCCAATCCCATGAAAATCTTGGTGAATTGACCGACTTGTTTACCAGTCAAACCTAACTTGAACGCCAGTTCACGGCCTTGATAGGGCATAGGGCCAGCCAGTGGGTCGATGATTGCTTTATGAATCAGTTCGGGCGTTTCTTCCGCCACTTTTTCTATTTCGACTCCACCTTCGGTAGAGGCCATGAACACTACACGACGTGTACCACGGTCAACAACAGCCCCGAGATACAGCTCCTTAGCAATATCAGTCGCTCCTTCTACCAGAATCTGGTGAACAGGTTGCCCCTGTGCGTCAGTCTGATAGGTTACCAGCCGTTTACCCAGCCATTGTTCAGCAAAAGCACGAATATCTTCCTTGCTATTGACGACTTTCACACCACCAGCCTTACCGCGACCGCCTGCATGAACCTGACATTTAACGACCCAAGGACCTGAACCAATCTTGGATGCTGCTTCTTCTGCTTCGCGCGGCGTTGTGCAGGCATAACCAGCTGGTGCTGGTAAACCATACCGTGCAAAAAGTTGTTTTGCCTGATACTCGTGTAAATTCATGATGTTCTATCCATAATTTAATCTAAGAAAGGTAATTAACCTTCTATACCTGCGCATTACAAGCTACAGCTTTATTTACTGCATTTCGAAATTCACAGGGTATATTTTGTTGCTCGGATATGGCCAGCCCGAAAGCTGGCCGCATGGTTTGTTACATCAACACTTTTTACATCAACATCGTTTATACACTTTATCTTTCAAGTTGCCTCTTTGTTGGCTGCGTTCGCTCACCCCAGTCACATAGTTATCTATGCTCCTGGGGATTTACTCTCTTGCCGCCGCGACGCATCTTGAAATCCATTGTGTATACTTCAGACTGGGCGGAATTTAACACCCTCCGCCCTGATGGTGATGCTATACATCCAGCAACAAACGTGTTGGATCTTCCAGCATTTCTTTGATGGTCACCAGGAAGCCTACAGACTCACGTCCGTCAATCAGACGATGGTCATAAGACAGTGCCAGATACATCATTGGAAGGATCTCAACCTGACCATTTACTGCCATTGGGCGATCTTTAATGGCATGCATGCCCAAAATCGCACTTTGTGGTGGGTTAATGATCGGAGTGGACATCAGAGAGCCGAAAACACCACCATTAGTAATGGTGAAATTACCACCGGTGAGTTCATCAACGGTCAATTTACCGTCACGGCCTTTAATAGCCAGCTCTTTGATGGTTTTTTCGAGATCAGCCATGCTCAGGGCATCTGCATCACGTAATACTGGCGTTACCAGACCACGTGGAGTCGATACCGCAATGCTGATATCAAAATAGTTGTGGTAAACCACGTCAGTACCATCAATTGAAGCGTTAACTTCTGGATAACGTTTCAGTGCTTCAACAACCGCTTTCACATAGAAGGACATGAAGCCCAGACGAACGCCATGACGTTTTTCAAACGCATCGCCGTATTGCTTACGCAGTTCCTGAATTGGTTTCATGTTGACTTCATTGAAAGTCGTCAACATTGCCGTATTGTTCTTCGCTTCAAGCAGACGCTCTGCAACACGCTTACGTAAACGTGTCATTGGTACGCGTTTTTCACTGCGGTGAGGCAATTCAGACTGCTGAGCAGCTGGTGCAGATGCAGCAGGTTTAGCGCTCTCTTTTTTGTTCGCAGCGATATATTTCTCTACATCTTCACGCACAATACGACCACCTACACCACTGCCTTTAATCGCAGCCGGATCTAAATCGTGCTCTGCAATCAGACGGCGAACTGCCGGGCTAAGAGCATCGTTACTCTCATCTTCCAAAGAGGCAGTCTGGCGCTGTGCCGGAGTTGCCTCAGTGGTTTCTTTCACCGCAGCAGGCATGCCAGCACTGTTACTCAGGCTAATACGACCAAGCAATTGCTTAGACAATACAGTGGCGCCTTCTTCTTCCAAAATAGCTTCCAGAACACCTGCTTCACTTGCTGGTACTTCTAAAATCACTTTGTCAGTTTCAATTTCAACCAGGATGTCATCACGCTCTACAGCATCACCCGGTTTTTTGTGCCATGTTGCAACAGTCGCATCCGCAACAGATTCAGGAAGGTCTGGAACCAGAATTTCTACGCTACTCATTTTCTATCCTTAATTTATTCAACGTTCAGTGCGTCATTTACCAGAGCTTGCTGTTGCTTCTGGTGAACGGACGTATAGCCCACAGCCGGGGAAGCAGAAGCCGGACGCCCTGCATAACGTAAAGAAGCCCCAAATGGGATCGCTTCACGGAAATTATGTTGACTGCAATACCAAGCCCCTTGGTTCAGGGGTTCCTCCTGACACCAAACGAAATCATGAACATGAGCATACTGCTCAAACAGATTCTGCAAGTCTTGACGAGGGAATGGATATAGCTGCTCAATACGAACAATAGCAACATCACTCTGTTCATTCTTACGACGCTGTTCCAGCAGATCGTAATAAACTTTACCGGAGCAAAGTACAACGCGTTTCACACCTTTCGGATCTAAAGCGTCAACTTCACCAATCACTGTCTCAAACTTACCGTCAGCCAGTTCATCCAGACTGGATACTGCCAATGGATGGCGCAGCAGTGACTTAGGTGACATAACGATCAGAGGACGACGCATACCACGCAGGGCCTGACGGCGCAGCATGTGATAAACCTGAGCCGGAGTTGATGGCACACAGACCTGCATGTTCTGTTCTGCACATAATTGCAGATAACGTTCCAGACGTGCTGATGAGTGCTCTGGGCCTTGCCCTTCATATCCATGCGGCAGCAACATAACCAGACCACACATACGGCCCCATTTCTGCTCGCCAGAGCTGATGAACTGGTCAATAACAACCTGTGCTACGTTAGCAAAATCACCAAACTGAGCTTCCCAGATGGTCAGCGTACGTGGCTCTGTTGTTGCATAACCGTATTCAAACGCCAGTACTGCTTCTTCAGACAGCACGGAATCCCATACGTTAAATTCACCCTGACCATTGTGAACATTTGCCAGAGGCACATAAACAGAGGCATCAGTCTGATTATGGATAACCGCATGACGGTGGAAGAATGTACCACGACCAGCATCTTCACCGGACAGACGTACCGGAACACCTTCATCAACCAGAGTTGCATACGCCAGAGTTTCTGCCGCGCCCCAGTCAAATAATTTGTTTCCATTAGCCATTTCTGCACGGTCAGCGTAGATTTTTGCAACGCGGGAATGCATTGCGACTTCAGCTGGAATGGAACTGATACGTTTGCCAAGATCTTGCAAGCGCTTCATATCCACCTGATGTGGATACTCTGCATCCCATTCATGGTTCAGGTAAGGTTCCCATGTGAAGGAATGCAGGCCCATTGGACGCCACTCATCCACGACACAATCACCGTGATCTAATGCATCACGATATAAGTTGGCCATTTCAGTGACATCATTAGGTGACAGCAGATTTTCTGCGATAAGTTTATCTGCGTAGATCTTGCGTGGTGTTGGGTGTTTCTTGATTTTCTGATACATCAGAGGCTGAGTTGCGCTTGGCTCATCAGCTTCGTTATGCCCGTGACGACGGTAACAAACCAAATCAATCATCACGTCACGTTTAAACGTATTACGGAAATCCAGAGCAAGACGGGTGACGAAAGTAACGGCTTCCGGATCATCTGCATTAACGTGGAAGATAGGTGCCTGAACCATCTTCGCAATATCAGTACAATATTCTGTTGAACGGGTATCTTTAGGATTAGAGGTTGTGAAACCAATCTGGTTGTTAACCACAATTCGAATTGTACCACCAACTTCATAGCCGCGCGCCTGAGACATGTTCAGTGTTTCCTGAACAATCCCCTGACCTGTTACTGCTGAGTCACCATGGATGGTCACTGGCAGAACCATGTTACTGCGGCCTTCATCAAGGCGGTCACGGCGAGCACGGACAGAACCAATAACAACAGGGCTGACAATTTCAAGGTGAGATGGGTTAAATGCCAGCGCCAGATGCACTGGTCCACCATCAGTTTCGAAATCAGAAGAAAAACCCTGATGGTATTTCACGTCACCCGTGCCAAGATGCTCTTTATGCTTACCAGCAAACTCGTCAAACAGATCCGCTGGTTTTTTACCGAATAAGTTGACCAGAACGTTGAGGCGCCCACGGTGAGCCATTCCCAGTACAACTTCACGAGTATCTTGTTTACCTGCGTGACGGATAAGTTCTTTTAGCATTGGAATCAGCGCATCACCGCCTTCAAGGGAGAAACGTTTCGCCCCCGGGAACTTAGCACCTAAATAGCGTTCCAAACCTTCTGCTGCCGTCAGCTCTGCCAGAAAACGACGTTTTTCTTCCGTATTGAACTGTGAACCCACTGCTACAGATTCCAGACGCTGTTGTAGCCAGCGCTTTTCTTCTGTATTGGTGATATGCATATATTCCGCACCAATAGAACCACAATAAATGCGCTTCAGGGCATCATATAAATCAGCCAGTTTCATCGTCTCTTTGCCGATAGCAAATGAGCCTACGTTAAACGTTTCTTCAAAATCTGCTTTGGTTAAATTATGGAAAGCAGGATCGAGATCTGGTACAGGTTCCTGTTTCCATAATCCCAATGGATCAAGATTCGCATTTTGATGACCGCGGAAGCGGAATGCGTTGATTAGCTGCAAAACCTTAACTTGTTTTGCATCCATTGCTGGATCGCTGACTGAAGTGTGGTAACGAGTGGCATCCTTTGCCAGACGACGGAAGTAATCACGTGTCTGTGAGTGAAGTTGTTCCCCGTGAAGTCCCGCATCCGGTAATTGTTGGAATATTTCTCTCCAACCTGCATCAACAGAATTAGGATCGGTTATATAGTCTTCATAGATTTGCTCTATGTAAGACTGGTTTGCACCAGCCAGAAAGCTTGAATCCAGCCAGTCCTTCATTGCACCGTTCTGCATTGTGATCCCTTAAGCTTCAAAAGCTTTAGTTTTCGCCGTGGTTAACAAATTCCGCTTTATTAAGCGGTGTTGATAAAAGGTTCATTTGGACGTGCTTAATGCATGTTCTTTATTTGGGTTATCCTACCCTTCAAGGAACCTTTAAAAACTGAAGTCAGTTTTTAAAGGTTCCTTATTTTACTGAAACATGCGCCGTCATTAGCAGCAGGCAATTTATCATCTTTCATTCTTTATGCCCTCCACCAGATTGATATTTATTTCAAAAATGTGGAGGGCAACCTTATATGCATTATTTGCACACAATTTATGTGTTATTTATGCACTATATCTTTTGTCTTTCAAGCCACTTCTTTGTTAACCGCGATGCAACCTGAAATCCATTAGATATATATATCGACCTATCAGTAATATTTAATTAAGCACTGTGTCTTAACAACATAGACTTAATATGACCAATCGCTTTTGTTGGATTCAGACCCTTAGGACATACACTGACGCAGTTCATAATTCCATGACAACGGAACACACTGAATGCATCATTCAGACCATCAAGTCGGGATGAAGTTTCAGTATCCCGGCTATCAATCAGGAAACGATATGCCGCTAACAGACCCGCTGGTCCAATAAATTTATCCGGATTCCACCAGAATGACGGACAAGACGTCGAACAGCAGGCACACAGGATACATTCATAAAGGCCATCCAGTTTTTCACGCTGCTCTGGTGATTGCAGGTGTTCACGCGCAGGAGGGTTTTTACCGTCATTAATTAAATAAGGACGGATTTTCTCATATTGCGCATAAAATTGGCCCATATCAACGACCAAATCACGGACAACCGGCAAACCCGGCAGAGGGCGGATAACAATCTTTTTGTTTCCACGGCGCAAGGCTGAAATGGATGTAATACAGGCCAGCCCATTTTTACCGTTCATGTTCAAACCGTCGGAACCACATACACCCTCACGGCATGAACGGCGGAATGACAAGGTTGGATCCTGTTCCTTCAACTGGATGAGGGCATCCAGCAGCATCATGTCACGCCCTTCTTCCGCTTCCAGCGTGTAATCCTGCATACGGGGTGCGTTGTCTACATCCGGATTATAACGATAAATTGAGAATTCAAGTTTCATAATCTATTTCTCCGCAACTGGAACATCGGCAACGCAATTAGTAAGAACGCACTTTCGGCGGGAAGGCTTCACGCAGTTTTGGCTGCATGTTAACTTCACGACGGGTCATGCTCTCAGTCTGCGGTAAATACAAGCTATGGCACAGCCAATTTGCATCGTCACGCTCTGGATAATCGAAACGGCTGTGTGCCCCACGACTTTCTGTACGATAGTTCGCAGCAACAGCAGTCGAATAAGCTGTTTCCATCAGGTTATCCAGCTCCAGACATTCGATACGCTGAGTATTGAATTCTGATGATGTATCATCCAGACGAGCATTGTGCAGACGTTCACGGATGACTTTCAGTTCGTCCAGCCCTCTCGCCATTGCATCCCCTTCACGGAATACAGAGAAGTTGTGCTGCATACAGGCTTGTAATGCTTTACGAATCTCAACCGGATCTTCGCCTGAACGGGTATTATTCCAACGGTTCAGACGTTGCAGTGCTACGTCGACATCAGACTCACTGGCATCACGGCTGGTTCCCTGCTCCATCAGACACTCTTTCAGATGCAGACCAGCAGAACGACCAAAGACCACCAAATCAAGCAAGGAGTTACCACCCAGACGGTTTGCACCATGCACGGATACACAGGCAATTTCACCCACGGCAAACAGACCCGGAATGACAACATCTTCGCCTTTCTCATTGATAGTCAGTGCCTGACCGGTAATCTTGGTTGGAATACCACCCATCATATAGTGACAGGTTGGGATCACCGGAATCGGTTCTTTTACAGGATCTACATGAGCAAAGGTGCGGGACAGCTCAAGGATACCCGGCAGGCGGGATTCCAGAACATCTTTACCCAGATGATCCAGTTTCAGCTTCACGTGAGGTCCCCACGGGCCTTCACAACCACGACCTTCACGAATTTCGATCATCATAGATCGAGCAACGACATCACGGCCAGCCAGATCTTTAGCATTTGGTGCGTAACGCTCCATAAAGCGCTCGCCATCTTTGTTCAGCAGATAACCACCTTCACCACGGCAGCCTTCTGTTACCAACACACCCGCGCCTGCAATGCCTGTCGGGTGGAATTGCCACATTTCCATATCCTGCACCGGAACACCGGCACGCAGAGCCATACCAACACCATCACCTGTATTGATATGCGCATTTGTTGTGGATTGGAAAATACGACCAGCACCACCTGTCGCCAGAATAGTTGCCTTAGCTTTGAAATAGACAACTTCACCTGTTTCGATACAGATTGCTGTACAGCCAACAATGGCACCGTCCTGATTTTTGACTAAATCCAGAGAATACCACTCAGAGAAAATAGTCGTGTGGTTCTTCAGGTTCTGCTGATACAGGGTGTGAAGTAATGCGTGACCGGTACGGTCAGCCGCAGCCGCAGTACGGGCAGCCTGCTCACCACCAAAATTTCTGGATTGACCACCAAACGGGCGCTGATAAATGCGGCCATTATCCAGACGTGAGAATGGTAGCCCCATGTGTTCCAATTCGAGAATTGCTTCAGGACCGGTTTTACACATGTATTCGATGGCATCCTGGTCACCGATATAATCGGAACCTTTTACCGTGTCATACATATGCCATTCCCAGTTATCTTCATGAGTGTTACCCAGGGCAACTGTAATACCACCCTGAGCAGAAACTGTATGGGATCGGGTAGGGAAAACTTTAGAAATCAGGGCGCAGGACAGGCCCATTTGTGAAATTTGCAGTGCAGCACGCATACCTGCGCCACCAGCACCAATAACAACAGCGTCAAACTCTCTTACCGGCAGTTTCATTTATACACCCCACACCACAATTGTTCCGTAAATCAAATAAGTCAACAGTGCAACAATAATGACCAGTTGCAATACCAGACGCAGTGCCAGTGGCTTTACATAATCCGTCAGCACCTGCCACATTCCAATCCACGCGTGGACCAAAATGGAAAGCAGAGCCAGTACGGTGAACACTTTTGTGAGAGAGAAGGAGAAAAAACCGCTCCAGACTTCATAGGTGATGTCTGACGTTGTTGCTACAAAACCAACTAAATAAAGAACATATAAAACAATAACGATTGCAGATGCACGTAACAACAGCCAGTCCTGAATCCCCGTGCGCCCCAATGCGGATGCGTTGCTTACCATACTAATACCCCGGCCAGAATAGACAGAATAACTGCGATCACGATTGCCACTTTAGCAGAAGCTTTACCAGCGGCGAGACTCTCTTCCAAGAGACCAAAGTCCATCAAAACATGGCGGATCCCACCACAAATGTGGTAACCCAACGCCGTCAATATCCCCCACAGGATAAATTTGGCGAAAAAGCCAGTCATGATTTCAGAAGCATGCTGGAAGCCCTCTTGCGAAGACAGTGACATACCCAACAACCACAGCAGAATGCCGACTGCTATAAAGGTGATGACGCCTGAGATACGGTGCAAGATCGAAGCTATCGCGGAGACGGGTTGATTTATCGTCCGCAGATCGAGGTTGACAGGTCTTTGTTTTTTCACAATTTTGCCCACACAGCTTTTTTTATTTTCCATCCTCCGGCCCTGGGTGGGAATCAGACAGCGTTAAGAGGACACAAAGACACAACATAATTAAATTAACAATCCTTACTGTTTTCAACAAACGTTGTGATTTGATTACGCTGGGTGCTCCTACATCAGGTAATCCGGAGACCTTGATGCAGTATAAGTACTTCACATTGTTATTACAATTCCCACACAATATGATTATTAACATTTAGCTTGAACAGTGAGTAAGATCACGCTTCAAACATTTATCATAAAAACCATTATCTTGTTTGACAAAGATTAAACATTTATCTTACATATATGACGGTGCATAATATTTACCGTCATTTTCCGATGAAAAAGTAAACTTCACGAAAAATGTGGGCTTTGTAAAAGTATCGTTACGACACAAAATGGTAACATTTTATGTTAGAAATACTTTAGATTGATATCCGGAAACTTTTTAACAACCTGAACACTATTGTCGTCCGTAAAATGAGATTTCAGCATTAAATCGATACCCGACAGAAACAAAGGGTATATACAGCCTGATTTTTAATTCTCTCCGGTAGCACAATGCCGTCGGCGCAGTAAGGATTACGCCTATTTAGGTTGTTAGGGGTTATAAGAAATAAGCGCTAAGGAGATGTAAATGGCTGATAAAAAGGCTACGTTGACCATAAATGGTTCAGCTGCTATCGAACTAGACGTACTAACGCCAACCCTAGGCTCTGAAGTAATTGACGTTCGTACCCTCGGCTCAAAAGGCTTCTATACCTACGATCCCGGTTTCACTTCCACTGCATCCTGCGAGTCGAAAATCACCTATATTGATGGCAATGAAGGCATTTTGTTGCACCGTGGTTTTCCCATCGATCAGCTTGCAATGAAATCAACCTATCTGGAAGTTTGTTATATTCTGCTTAATGGCGAGTCACCAACTCCTGAAGAGTATGAAAAATTCAAAACAACGGTGACTCGTCATACTATGATTCACGAACAGATTACCCGCCTGTTCCATGGTTTCCGTCGTGATTCTCACCCTATGGCTATACTCTGCGGTGTCACAGGCGCTCTCGCTGCCTTCTACCATGATGCGCTGGATGTTAATAATCCCCGCCACCGAGAAATCACCGCATACCGTCTCATGTCTAAAATGCCAACTGTAGCGGCGATGTGTTACAAATATTCTGTTGGTCAGCCTTTTGTTTATCCGCGTAATGATCTCTCTTACGCCGGTAATTTCCTGTACATGATGTTCTCAACTCCCTGTGAGGAATATAAGGTCAATCCGGTACTGGAACGGGCAATGGATCGCATTTTTATCCTTCATGCAGACCATGAGCAGAATGCTTCAACTTCAACAGTCCGTACAGCAGGTTCTTCTGGTGCTAACCCATTTGCCTGTATTGCTGCGGGAATTGCATCTTTATGGGGGCCAGCACACGGCGGAGCAAATGAAGCTTGCCTACGCATGCTGGAAGAGATTCAGACTGTTGATCACATTCCTGAGTTTATCGCCCGGGCCAAAGATAAAAACGACGCTTTCCGCCTGATGGGCTTTGGTCATCGCGTCTATAAAAACTATGACCCACGCGCAACCGTAATGCGTGAAACCTGCCATGAAGTACTGGATGAACTTGGTCTGAATGACAGCCTGCTGGAAGTTGCCATGGAGCTGGAACGCATTGCCCTGAATGACCCGTACTTCATTGAGAAGAAACTGTACCCGAATGTCGATTTCTACTCAGGTATTATTTTGAAAGCGATGGGAATTCCGTCATCCATGTTTACAGTGATCTTCGCTATTGCCCGCACTATCGGCTGGATTGCACACTGGAATGAAATGCATGATGAAGGTATGAGGATCGCTCGTCCTCGCCAACTGTATACTGGTCATGCAGAGCGGGATTTTAACAGTCAGTTAAAAAAATAATCTGACCAATTCGCTGGCACACTTCACACTGAAGTGTGCATTTTGCTGTACCTTAATGTCGGCTCTGCCATTACGATTGGCCTCCTGTCTGGCGGTTAAGGTACAGTATTCGTTGTGTGGTACCCATTATTTTTCGAATAAAAGGTAGCGCCATGATCCTTCCTAAAAAATTATCCATTGGTGAAACTATCGGTTTTTTCTCCTCTTCATCTCCTGCTACTGCTTTTGCACCGACTCGTTTTGCCAGAAGTGTCCGTTATTTAGAAAGTAAAGGTTATAAAACAAAAGCCGGAATACTCACCGGTAAAAGCGATTTTTATCGTTCAGGAACCATTATGCAACGAGTGGAAGAGTTTAATGCCTTGCTTCGTGACCCAGAAGTAAGGTGTGTTATGTCTACTATGGGAGGTAACAATTCAAATTCAATGCTGCCATATATTGATTATGATGCCATCAGAAAAGATCCTAAAATCATTATTGGTTATTCTGACATAACAGCACTTTTACTTGGAATATATCAGAAAACCAATGTAGTCACTTTTTATGGCCCTGCATTAGTTGCTTCATTTGGTGAATTTCCACCTTTAGTTGATGAGACATTCAATAATTTTTCTCAAATAGTCAATAATAATCATTCTCTTCCTTTTATATATAAACAGCCTGAACATTGGGCTGATGAATATATCGAATGGGAAACGCAGATAACCCCTAAAAATACATATCCTAATAAGTGGATTTTTGATGGAAAAGGAACGTTCCGAGGCAGATTAATTGGTGGAAATTTAAATACTCTTTGTGGGATTTGGGGAAGTGAATATATGCCTGAAATTAAAATAGGTGATATTTTACTTATTGAAGACTGTTTCAAAGGAATAGAGCTGGTTGAACGCGCTTTCTCCCATCTGCTGTTATGTGGGGTCTTTGATAAAGTTTCAGCAATTATTCTTGGAAAACACGAACAATTTGATGATAAAGGAACAGGAAGAAACTCTCTGGATGTGCTGAAAGAAGTTCTGAATGGGAAAGAGGTTCCTGTTCTGGCTGATTTCGATTGTTGCCATACACACCCAATGTTTACCATGCCACTTGGCGTTGACATTGTTGTCGATTTTGATTCAGAGTCCGTTTATCTGCCTGAACCATATTGTGTAAATTAACTATTTTTAAATAATTCAGAGTACAAATTAATTGTTAATCTCTATCTGTCTTCCTTTCTGAACCCGCCATATACTCCCGTGGCGGTCTTCCCATAATTTTACGGAAAAAAGTTACAAAAGCACTGTCACTGGTAAATCCCAGTTCCTGCGCAACATAAGATAACGTTTTGCCCTGAGCCAATAATTCTATTGCTTTAACCAATCGCCATTGCTGACGCCATTGTTGATAATTCATTCCCGTTTCACGCTTAAATATACGGGTAATAGTTTTTTCACTGGCTCCAATATAGGTTGCAATCACCTGTAATGAAGGTGGTAATTGTTCAAAGGATAAACTCGCAAAACGACGATCAGAGGGTAATGGTAATAGCGTTGGCTCCCGCTGTGCTTCACAAATTTCATCAAGAAATACTGCCAGCAAATGTGAGTTTTTTCCCTGCTCCCAGTCAGTATTAAACGGAGATATTGCGATACGCTCCAGAACAGCCTGTAGCAACGGAGTGGCTTCCAGTATTGCACTCTGATTGGGCAAACATTGTACTTCAGAAACATTGAGATAAATTGATCGATATCCGATGGAACCACGCATTTCTGCCCGATGTCGTGTCTTTGGTGGGATCCATGCCACTCGGGTTGGCGGCAAAATAGAGATCTGGCTGGCCAATGTGATTTTGATACAGCCACGCTGAGTAAACAACAATTGCCCCATACCATGTTGATGAAATCCGGAATCATGCTGCCCCATCTCTGCCGCAATACCCGCAACGAGTACATTCAGGTTATCCGGATCAAACTGATCACTCTGCCGCAACCATGCCATATCTAGTCCTTAAGTGTGAATGTCTGATTATATAAATATATTGTCTTTATTATCATAAATAGACAATCACTAAAATGTTAGCCTTCTGCTCACAAATCATTCACTGTCAGAAGAAAAATACTATGCAAATCAAACCACCACTTTGGTTAGCCATTGCTCTGATGATGTTTCCTCAGATTGTAGAAACCATCTATAGCCCGGCATTAACCAACATTTCCCGTGGATTTTTCGTCAGCGTGGAGCAAGCTTCTCAAACCTTGTCACTCTACTTTTTCGCTTTTGCAATTGGCATAGTCGTATGGGGCCGCTTATGTGATGTTATTGGCAGACGCCCCACCATTATTACCGGGTTATTATTGTATGGTGGTGCCTGTTTGCTGGCTCTATTAACTACACATTTCTGGTTACTACTTATTGCCAGAATGTTATCTGCTTTTGGTGCGGCAGTGGGGTCAATCGGAACACAGACTATGATGCGCGATAGTTATCGTAGTGAAGAGCTGACCCGTGTTTTCTCTATTATGGGCATTGCTCTGGCTGCCAGCCCAGCCATCGGTATGCTCAGCGGTTCCACGTTGAATCATTTTGGTAATTATCAGGCGGTATTTGCAGGTCTGGCGATTTTGGCCGTTATCCTCACAATATGGTCTATGGCACGTTTACCCGAAACACGCCCTACCACTGTTACCAAAGTCGTTTTATCAGAAACAGCCCGTATGATGCTGAAAGATATTTCAATCTGGCGAAGTGCTTTTCTAATCGCTTTATTTAATATTTGTCTATTTAGCTACTATCAACTGGCACCTTTCCGTTTTGATCAACTCGGAATATCACCAACCCTGTTCGGCTACACCGGCCTGCTTCTTGCCTTGGGTGTCATGTTAGGCTCTGTATTGAATAAGCTGTTATTGAAAAAGAAATGGAAAACCGAAAAACTCACTTTTCTCGCGGCATGTCTTACCCTGTTCAGTGGAATTTTTGTTTATCTACTCGAAAATAGCTGGCTGTTTATTTTTCCCATGCTGGGAATAGTTATCGCCTACGGCGTCGCTATTCCGAACCTTCTCGCATCTGCGTTAACTCACTATACAGACAGACTGGGCACAGCAGGCGCTTTACTGGGGTTATTTTACTACATGCTCTTGGCGGGAGGTTTGACAATTGCCGGTGGGAGTCAGGCTTTGGGCAATACACTGGCTTATTGTGGATTAGTCACTGTTCTTTTATCCCTGCCAAGCCTTATTATACCAAGCAGGGATAGTAAGTTTTGAAGTTAATAGCACCAAGAGAAATATTCCATCAGCGGCTATATATGAAAAATTTTTCCATTACCTGTCGGAAATTCTACAGTTAAGCTCAATTTTCCTCCCATAGCTTCAACGTAGCGTTTCAGGGTGACTAACTTTATATCATTACCCCGTTGTTCTATTTGAGTAATAGCTGGCTGGCTGATACCTAAACTATCAGCCAGCTTTTGTTGAGAAATATTTAACTCTTCTCTTAATAGCTGTAAGCCGGTTTCTAAAATCTGCTCATCAGCCATTTGTTCTATATCTTCACGATCTTCTACTGAAAATTCCTGAATTTTTTCTTTGAGAGTTTTCACTGTTTGTCCTCCAAATTCGCTAAATGTGCTTCATATTCAGCATCAGCAATTGGGATCATTTCTTTGTAAAAACGCTTATCATTTAAAGCTTTATTACCCGCACATAAGACAATTGCCTGTCTTAGCGGATCAAATGCAAAAAGCGCTCTGAATGGCCTTCCTTTACATTGAATCCTTAGTTCTTTCATGTTATTGAATTTTGAACCATATAAAGAATCAACTGCGGGACGGCCCAGTTGAGGACCAAAGACTTCTAACACACTCAGGTCTGCTAATATCTTCTTCTGTATACTGATATCTTGTTCATCAAGCCACTCTTCAAAGCGAGGAGTCAAAATTACAATCCACACGATAACCTCATAAGCTATGACTTATAATAGCATTATATAAGCTATAACTTATATATCAATTGTGTTTCATTGTAATACATCAAGCCGGATTAGGAATATCAACAAAAGTGACATCCAGCCCATGATGATTGGCCAGCCATTCACCGAGTGTTTTAATACCATAGCGCTCAGTCGCATGGTGCCCTGCTGAGTAAAAATGCATCCCCATTTCACGGGCAACATGAATAGTCTTCTCTGATACTTCACCCGTCACAAAAGCATCAACACCAAATTCAGCAGCCTGCTCAATAAAACTCTGCCCTCCTCCGGTACACCATGCAATAGTACGGATCTCTTCCCGTGCATTATCGCCGCAATGCAGCACGTTACGTTCCAGTCTTTGCTCAAGACGTGCAGTTAATTCTGCCGGGGTAATCGGTTGATCAAATACGCCATGAGGTAATAAAGCGTCAATGTTTCCTATGATCTTCACTCCCATCTGGCGGGCCAGCTGAACATTGTTTCCCAAAGTGGGGTGTGCATCCAGCGGAAGATGGTAGCCATACAAGTTAATATCGTTACAGAGTAAAGTCTGCAAACGGCGACGTTTCATGCCACGGATGACAGGTGATTCATTTTTCCAGAAGTACCCATGATGTACGATGATGGCATCCGCCTCCAGACGCACTGCTTCATCCAGCAAAGCCTGACAGGCTGTCACTCCCGTTATAACACGCTGAATATGGGGGCGTCCTTCTACCTGTAATCCATTAGGGGCATAATCCTGAAACTCCCGAACATTCAATTCCGTATTAATTACATGTTCTAATTCAACATTATTCATTACACACTCCCCATTATTTAGCATTTTCACAATAGAATCCGCACCAATTTACTTGCCTATAGTGATATTGTCTGTTAGTAGTAATAACACATCTGCAGCAATAAGCGATAAAAGTAAAACACCCTGCCAGCTTAAGCTGGCAGGGTGCAAGAATACTATATCCGGAAAACTATATCAGGCAGAAAAACGAAGAACAGAGCTCTGCCAAGTGGGGGAATTTAGGGGTTTAGCGTATCTGAAGCAACTTCTGTGCGTTCCAGCCAAACTGGTTTATCACTGGTTTTTACCCATACTTTATGTAAGTAGCTGTAGAAACGGGCACGCTCACGACTAAACAGCATAAAAGGAAGTGCAATAACGCCTAATGCGACGGCACCAATACGCCGCAAGAGAACCTGATGCCGGGAATATTCACGATACATAGAGACCTCCTCAAATGGGCAATAACTCAATAACTGTAAGACCTGATAAATTTTACTCGATAAAATGAAAATTTACTACTGATCCGACCACTTTTTTACTGCTCAAAATCACTGTTTTTTTATCTTAGCGTAATTTTATTACAAATAAATGATCTAAACAGAAACAAAACCAACATATTAAAAACATAAAATTAACCTGTCAGGTTTTGCTAAACTTACTTTTCACCGAGTCCAATTAATCAGTATTACTTATATTTACTTTGTGCTTTCAGGTTCTCTTTTTATCACTTCTTGATTGGTCATTTTATTCTAAACCGGTTTGTTATTAAGAAGTAACAAGGAGATAAATAGTGAATAACTTACTTATTATTGGTGCTATTCTGGTAGTGTTATTACTTTTCTATCTGGTTTATGCATTATTGAATGCGGAGGATTTCTAGATGGAAACCTCTGCTTTTTTACTTGTCGCTACTTTCTTATTATTACTATTTATATTAAGTAAGCCTCTTGGGCATTTAATCGCAAATCTCATTGAGGGCGATTTACCTCACCGGATCACCAAGGCCGAAATGATTTTATGGCGTTGTTGTGGCTTAAAAAAACCGGGTGACAATGTTAAAGAAATGAACTGGTGGCAATATTCATTTGCTATTATTGCCTTTAACATTGCAGGGTTATTATTACTATTTATCCTATTGATAAGCCAAAAATATCTGCCTCTCAATCCCCAGCATTTTGCTGGTATGAAATGGGATTTAGCTCTCAATACAGCAATCAGCTTTGTCACCAACACGAACTGGCAGGCCTACAGTGGCGAAAATACCCTCAGTTACCTGAGCCAGATGGTTGGGTTAACCGTTCAAAATTTCCTGTCTGCTGCAACGGGTATTGCTATCGCTTTTGCACTGATACGGGCATTTTCCCGACAAGGTGTGAAAACACTGGGAAATGCCTGGATTGATATCACCCGCATTACACTCTATCTGCTGCTTCCTCTGGCGATCATTATCGCGTTGATCCTTGCCAGTCAGGGGGTGATCCAAAACTTCTCTCCATATATTTCTGTTCATACCCTTGAAGGCCATCAGCAATTACTTCCGATGGGACCAGTCGCCTCTCAAGAAGCCATCAAAGTATTAGGAACAAATGGAGGTGGTGTATTTGGCGCGAACTCAGCTCATCCTTTTGAAAATCCTAATACGATCAGTAACTTCGTACAGATGATTTCCATCTTTTTGATCCCCAGTGCGTTGTGTTTCGCCTTTGGTCTGGTTGTTGGAGACAATCGGCAAGGGTACTCCCTGTTATGGGCAATGGGGATTATCTTTGTGATTTCTGTCGCCATCGTGATGTGCGCTGAAACGATGGGAAATCCCCATTTCATGCCGTCAGGCATTAACAGCAATATCAATATGGAAGGAAAGGAATCCCGCTTTGGTATCCTTGCCTCTTCCCTCTATGGCGTAGTTACCACTTCAGCCTCCTGCGGAGCGGTTAATTCAATGCATGATTCCTTTACAGCATTGGGAGGCATGATACCGCTCTGGCTCATGCAAATCGGCGAAGTCGTCTTTGGCGGTGTAGGTGCCGGGATTTATGGCATATTGTTATTTGTCCTGCTGGCTGTCTTTATTGCCGGCCTGATGATTGGCCGTGCTCCCGAATATCTGGGCAAAAAAATTGATGTTCATGAGATGAAAATGGTCGCGTTGGCGATTCTGGTCACTCCTTCCCTTATTCTACTGGGAACCGCGCTGTCAGTTTCATTCGAGGCTGGAAGAAGTGCCGTAGCAAACCCAGGGGCACATGGTTTCACCGAAATACTCTATGCTGTTACATCTGCGGCTAATAACAATGGCAGTGCTTTTGCCGGTCTGGCAGCCAACAGCGTATTTTACAATCTGCTTTTAGGTACCATCATGCTCCTCGGTCGATTTGGCATCATTCTGCCTGTGCTGTCTATCGCCGGATCGATGAGCAGTAAAAAACGGCAGCCTATCAGCAACGGTACCCTGCCCACTCACACCACACTATTCATTGGCTTATTGATTTTAGTCATCTTATTGATTGGAGCACTCACTTTCATACCCGCACTGGCTCTTGGCCCTATTGCAGAGCATTTACAGCTTTGGCAACTATCACAATAAGTGAAGTTGTGAAATAAATTGTGAGATAAGTGATGAGAAATAAAAAGCAGGCATTATTTGAATCCGGATTAGTTCGTCAGGCAATTATCGATTCAGTAAAAAAATGTCATCCTGCCGTCCAATGGCATAATCCGGTTATGTTTGTCGTTTACCTCGGTAGCTGTCTGGCCACTTTATTATGGCTCAGTATTCTGACCGGCCAAACGACTGGTGATGCCCTCTTTACCGGTTCCATTGCTTTATGGTTATGGTTCACTGTGCTGTTTGCCAATTTTGCAGAAGCGCTGGCAGAAGGACGCAGTCAGGCTCAGGCCTCCAGTCTGAAAGGTGTCAAAAAAACAACGTGGGCAATCAGGCTTTCATCCCCCAGCCGCGATGCGACAAAAGAAAAAGTCACTTCCGATTGTTTACGCAAAGGCGATATTGTACTGATAGAAGCGGGTGAAATTATCCCCTGCGATGGCGAAGTCCTTGAAGGTGGTGCATCAGTTAACGAAAGCGCCATTACCGGCGAATCAGCACCGGTGATACGGGAATCCGGCGGTGATTTTTCTTCCGTGACAGGAGGCACTCAAGTACTGTCAGACTGGTTAATCGTGGAGTGTTCCGTCAATCCGGGAGAAACCTTCCTCGACCGAATGATCTCAATGGTTGAAGGAGCCAAGCGGCGGAAAACCCCGAATGAAATTGCCCTGACCATTTTACTTACCGCGCTCACCATCATTTTCCTGCTAACCTGTGCCAGCTTACTCCCCTTTTCCCTATTCAGTATTGAAGCCAACCACACTGGTGCACCTATCACAGTTACCGTTCTGATTGCACTTTTAGTGTGTTTAATCCCCACTACTATTGGCGGGCTGCTTTCTGCTATTGGTGTTGCAGGAATGAGCCGCATGCTGGAAGCCAATGTCATTGCCACCAGCGGACGTGCTATTGAAGCCGCAGGTGATGTCGATGTGCTGTTACTGGATAAAACCGGGACAATTACTTTGGGAAATCGTCAGGCCTCTCAGTTTTTGCCAGCTCCCGGCGTTACAGAACGGCAACTGGCTGATGCTGCACAGCTTTCCTCTCTGGCAGATGAAACACCGGAAGGTCGCAGTATCGTCATTCTGGCAAAACAGCGTTTCAATATGCGTGAACGTGATCTGCGTACATTAAATGCTACATTTGTTCCTTTTTCTGCCATGACCCGCATGAGCGGAGTCAACATCAACGATCGCCTGATCCGCAAAGGTGCTGTTGATGCCATCCGACGCCATATTGAAGCCAACCGCAGCCAGTTCCCTGAAGCCATTAATCTGTTGGTGCAACAGGTTGCAAGCAAAGGGGGAACACCGCTGGTTGTCGCTGAAAATCAGCGGGTTTTGGGTGTCGTTGCCCTGAAAGATATTATTAAGGGCGGTATTAAGGAGCGTTTCAGTGAAATGCGCAGAATGGGGATCAAAACGGTGATGATCACCGGTGATAACCACCTGACAGCCGCGGCCATTGCTGCTGAAGCCGGTGTCGATGATTTTCTGGCGGAAGCGACACCGGAAGCAAAACTGACTTTGATCCGCCAGTATCAATCTGAAGGGCGTCTGGTTGCCATGACCGGCGATGGAACAAACGATGCTCCCGCGCTGGCTCAGGCTGATGTGGCCGTTGCCATGAATTCAGGAACTCAGGCTGCAAAAGAGGCTGGTAATATGGTGGATCTGGATTCCAATCCCACGAAATTAATTGAAGTGGTGCGTATTGGTAAACAAATGCTGATGACCAGAGGCTCTTTAACCACATTTAGCATTGCCAATGATATTGCTAAGTATTTCGCCATTATTCCAGCCGCATTCGCTGTCACTTATCCGCAACTTAATGCGCTGAATATCATGCACCTCCATTCACCGCAATCAGCAGTGCTGTCCGCGGTTATTTTCAATGCGCTTATCATTATTTTTTTACTACCACTCGCTCTGAAAGGTATCACCTATCGTCCGATGAATGCTCTGTCGCTTCTGAGACGTAATTTATGGATATATGGCCTGGGTGGTTTGCTGATGCCTTTTGCGGCGATCAAACTGATCGATATGTTACTCACTGTATTAGGCTTTAAATAGACCATCATCCTCTCAGGATTTGACTATCAGGTAAGGTGAAAAAAATGACTTGGTTACGTTCTTCCATTGTTCTGTTGATATTTCTCACCCTGATCACCGGGATCGCATATCCGCTGCTGATCACTGGCCTGTCGACAACCTTGTTTCACCATCAGGCGACAGGTTCACTCATCGAACAGGATGGTGAGTTGCTCGGTTCAGAATTAATCGGTCAGGAATTTACTAAAGCGAACTATTTTCATGGACGCCCTTCAATGACTGCTGAACAGCCTTATAATGCACAGTCATCCGGGGGAAGTAATCTCGCACCAACTAACCCGCTTTTATTCCAGAAAATACAACAACGCATTATTAAAATACGCCTATTTAATCACCCGGAAAATCATCCTATTCCTGTCGATTTAGTCACCGCATCCGGTAGTGGTCTTGATCCCCATATTTCACCTGAAGCTGCTGCATTTCAGGCTCATCGTATTGCTACCGCCCGGCACCTGCCGGTAGATTTAATCAATAAGCTGATTGAGGAGAACATCGAGTTTCCGCCAATACATTACTTAGGTCAGCCTGTTGTCAACGTACTGAAACTCAATCTGGCGTTAGATAACCAGCGAGCACAAGGCAAGTAACGATGACTGAGACAGAACCACAGCGTCCTGATCCAGACAATTTGCTGACACTGGCAAATGAAAAACCACGGGGCAAACTGAAAATTTTCTTCGGGGCCTGTGCCGGAGTAGGAAAAACCTACGCCATGTTACAGGAAGCTCAACGCTTACTGGCTCAGGGGCTGGATATTATTGTCGGCGTCGTTGAAACACACGGACGTCAGGAAACCGCGGCACTATTAAAAGGTCTGCCGCAGTTGCCGCCAAAATATATCTACTCGGCTCAACGCAGAGTCCCGGTATTTGATATTGATGCAGCTATTGCCCGTCATCCTGCCATCATCCTGATGGATGAATTAGCCTACAGTAATCCGAAGGGTTGTCGGCATCCCAAACGCTGGCAGGATGTGGAAGAACTGCTGGAAGCGGGTATTGATGTCCTGACTACCATTAACGTACAGCATCTGGAAAGCCTGAATGATATTGTCGGGGGTATTACCGGCATCCGGGTGAGGGAAACTATTCCCGATCATATCTTTGATAATGCCGACGATGTTGTCTTAGTGGATCTTCCTCCCGATGATCTGCGCCAGCGCCTTCACGAAGGTAAAGTTTATATTCCGGCGCAGGCTGAACGGGCTATTGAACATTTTTTCCGTAAAGGAAACCTGATCGCTCTGCGTGAGCTGGCCTTGCGTCGTACCGCAGATCGTGTGGATGATCAGATGCGCGCTTTCCGCGATACGCGGGGGAAAGAACCTGTCTGGCATACACGGGATAACCTACTGTTATGCATCGGCGATAATCACGGCAATGAGAAATTGATCCGCAAGGCAGCCCGGCTTGCCGCGAAACTGGACTGTACCTGGCATGCTGTTTATGTTGAAACGCCTAAATTACACCGGTTGCCGGAGCTCAAACGTCGAACTATTTTAAAAACATTGATGCTGGCACAGGAACTAGGAGCAGAAACAGCCACACTTTCAGAGCCTCATAAAGAAAAAGCTATTCTTCGCTACGCCAGAGAACACAATCTCGGAAAAATCATTGTCGGGCGTTACCATAGTTTATATTCCACCCTCTTTAGCCATCGATGGCGTTCTGATTTTGTCGGGCGTTTAGGTAAACTTGGCCCCGATCTGGATATCATTATTATTGCCCTTGAAGATAAAAAACAGCACTGGATCAAAGAGCCGGCTGAGCAACGATTATCCAGTGACAAGTGGATAAACCAGCTTCAGGGGTTCCTGATCGCAATTATACTGTGTACCTTTATTACCTTATTTTCCCGCACAGTTTTATTTCCTCTCGACAAAGCCAACCTGATCACCCTTTATCTACTGGGCGTTGTCGTGATTGCGTTATTTTACGGGCGCTGGCCTTCAGTATTTTCTGCTTTTATCAACGTTGCCAGTTTCGATATCTTTTTTGTCAAACCCCACCTGTCACTGGCCGTTAATGATATGCAATATCTACTTACCTTTACGGTTATGCTGATCGTGGGAGTGGTCGTCGGAAATCTGACCGCAGGAATACGTTATCAAGCCAGAATTGCACGCTATAGGGAACAGCGAACACGACATTTATATGAAATCACCCGTGAACTCGGCCGGGCACTGAATGAAGAGGACGTTGCCCGTATCAGTTACCATTTTTTATCCAATAGCTTTCAGGCAAAAACAGGGTTATTACTGCCGGATGGCAATAATCATCTTTATCAGGTGAAATCCTATAATGGTGGGCAGATGTTAGTTGATGAAGCCATCGCTAAATGGTGTTTTGATAAAAAACAACCCGCGGGAGCAGGCACAGATACTCTGCCGGGCGTGCCTTATCAGTTAATTCCCATCACCACGCCGTCACAAATTTTTGCTGTCCTTGCGATTGAATCATCGAATCCCCGACAGCTATTGGTGCCTGAGCAACAACGGTTACTACAGATTTTTACCGGAATTATTGCTAACGCACTGGAGCGCTTACATCTGGCCCGTGGTGCAGAATCCGCCAAGCTGGAAAGTGAATGGGAACAATTACGTAATTCATTTATGATTGCGCTGTCACATGATTTACTGACGCCATTGACCCGTTTGTCTGAACAAACCGAAGTACTCAGACAGAATTTGTCCGTTACAAACTCTCAGCATGCTAAACAATTTCAGCATATTCATCAGCAGATCCTTAATATTTCACATCTGGTGAATAACATGCTGGATATCGTGCGTATCCAATCAGGTAGCCTTCAGCCCAATTTTGGCTGTTATTCACTGAAAGAAATCATTGATAGCGCTTTACGCTCACTCGATTATGCCTTAAGCCGCTATAAGATAGATCTTTCCTTGCCTGCTGATTTGTCCCTACAATGCGATGCCTCTTTATTAGAGCGTGTATTTGTCAACCTACTGGAAAATACCATCAAATATACAGATAAAGGTTCGGCAGTGGGCATCAGGGCAACAATTGAAAAAGAAAAGGTCAATATCGAAGTCTGGGATACCGGCTCAGGATTACCGGGCGGAAAGGAAAAATCCATTTTTGATAAATTCTCACATATCCCCCGCAAACATCGCAAACCCACGGCCACTAACTCCGGGTTAGGGCTAACGATTTGTTATCACATTATTGAAATTCACAATGGAAGAATATGGGCGACAAATAATGAGAAAGGTGGAGCCAGTTTCCATTTTTCCCTGCCGATTTGTTCCACCTATGATAATCGAGAAAAATGAAATACAGATCTAATTAAATGATAAGGAAATAACCATATGAAGCAGCTAATAACTCTATCGCTATCCACCATTCTGGTATTAATCTCTTGGAGTACACATGCAACACCATCAGGGTTATCTAATACACCGGAACAATGTCAGGACCGAGCATACACCATATGTAAAAAACATATCGCTCATCCTAAAAAATACCAATTTTGTCTTGAAGAAATCTATAACACATGCATACGTCAATAATGTTTGTTTTAACAAAAAGCCGCCGGTTTTTCTGCGGCTTTTTTCATCAGTATTCAGCGCTAATTAACCCGCAGCAAATACTTGATTAACAATCTCCTGAGCTTCCTGCTCGATTTTTTCACGGTGTTCTGCACCAAGGAAACTCTCGCAATAAATTTTATATGCTTCTTCTGTACCAGAAGGGCGCGCCGCAAACCAGCCATTATCACTCATCACCTTCAAGCCGCCAATGGAAGCACCATTGCCGGAAGCCGTTGTCAGGCGAGCCGTAATCGGATCACCTGCCAGCATATCAGCTTTTACCATTTCCGGTGACAACTTAGATAACTGTGCTTTCTGCTGATGACTTGCCGGAGCCTGAAGACGGCTATAACTCGGTGTACCAAAACGAGCCGCCAATTTGTCATAGCGCTGCTGTGGATTTTCACCGGTCACTGCCATCATTTCCGCTGCGAGCAGGCAAAGAATGATGCCGTCTTTATCTGTTGACCACGGAGTACCATCAAAACGCAGGAAAGATGCACCCGCACTTTCTTCTCCACCGAAGCCCAGTTCACCTTTATATAGCCCGTCAACAAACCATTTAAACCCGACCGGAACTTCCACCAGTTCACGCCCCAGATCAGCCACAACCCGATCAATCATGGCACTGGAAACCAGCGTCTTACCCACAGCCACTTTCTCAGACCATTGCGGGCGATGACGGAACAGATAATCCACTGCTGTCGCCAGATAATGGTTAGGGTTCATCAGGCCGGTTGGGGTAATGATGCCGTGGCGGTCATAATCAGGATCATTGGCGAATGCCAAATCGAATTTATCCCGCAACTCCAGCAACCCGGCCATCGCCCAGCGGGATGAACAATCCATCCGGATCACACCATCACGATCCAGAGTCATAAAGCGGAAAGTCTGATCAATGTTATCATTCACCAGCGTCAGATCGAGATTATAGTACTCACCAATACGCTGCCAGTAAGCAATACCTGAGCCACCCAAGGGATCAATCCCGATTTTCAGACCCGCTTTCTGAATCGCGGCCATATCGACAACTTCACCCAACGCGGTGACATAAGGATCAACTAAATCCTGAGGGTGCAGATATTCACTTTTTAATGCCTGTTCGTAAGGCTGACGTTTAACGCCTTTCAGATTATCAGCCAACAATTCATTCGCCCGATTTTCAATAACGGAAGTCAGATCCGTATCGGCCGGGCCACCATTAGGCGGATTATATTTAATACCACCGTCTTCTGGTGGATTATGAGAAGGGGTAATCACAATGCCATCCGCCAGATTTTTTCCCTGACGGTTATAAGACAAAATAGCATGCGAAATAGCAGGCGTCGGCGTAAAACCATTATTCTCCTGCACGACCACATCAACACCATTCGCTGTCAGTACTTCCAGCACGGAAATAAAAGCGGCTTCAGAAAGTGCATGTGTATCTTTCCCGATATAACACGGGCCAGTAATATCATATTGCTTACGTACTTCTACAATCGCCTGAGAAATTGCCAGAATATGCGCTTCGTTAAAGCTATTACGCCCGGCACTGCCACGATGGCCGGAAGTGCCAAATTTAACTTTATGAGCCGGATTTTCGGGATTGGGTTGTAAGGTGTAATACTGTGATGTGAGGAGTGCAACATTGATCAAATCATGCTGCTGGGCCAGTTGCCCTGCCCTAGGATGAATCGCCACTTTATTTCTCCTGAAAGGCTGCACCGGACAGTCGCCAGTGCAGTATAAAACAGATATGCTGAACGGTTTAGAGAGTTAATTGATTAACCGCAGACTGCTGATTAAACCTAAACGCCGAACTTAAATCGTGCCACACACTTTTTCAATCAAATTTACCGGTAAACTCATATCCTGCATAACTTGTTCAATCATGCTGCGTTTACGGTCAGTATTGGTGTTGGTGATCACCCAAAAAGGTGTGCCGGGGATATGGCGAGGTTTGGTTTGCTTACCGCTGGCCAGCAGCGTATGTTCATCACCGGCAAAATACGTGCGGGTGCGACCATGCATTGCTTCTGTTGTTCTGGCGAAACTTTCGCTGTCCAGACTATACAACGTCGACAACACTAACATGAAACGCTCAACGGATTTTTTCTTTTCAGCATATTCATCGGAAAGCAGTAACTCACGTATAACGCGGACAGTATCTCGGGGACGTACAGCTGGTATTTTGTTGACGGGTACAGGTTCACTGGCAGGCTGTGTAGTTTGTACTGGCTGCCCGGCGTCCAACTTCAGTATGCGCCGTAAAATATCAGATGCACTTTCACCGATATGCAGGGTTTGGCTTGCAATAAAGCGGTAAAGGTCTTCATCAACTTCTATCGTTTTCATTTCTATCCAGTACTGTTCTTAATGAAAAAATTATCCTCAGATTATAAGATATAATGCAACAAAACAAAACAATTAAACTTTCAATAACTTAAAGTGATTCTTTCTTAAATTGAGAATTGAAAAGAAAGAAACTTTTCCCCTAAAATAAATCAATCAGTTACAGCCACTATACCCTCATTTTGTTTGTCTCTGCTGATGTGTCATGATATTAAACTCTACAATATTAAACATTGTATGAACGTCATTAAACTCAGGCAAATTATGAAGTCAAACAATCAATTAAATTATCATTTACACAAACCCGAAAATCCGTTGTCTCCCACTCCCATTATCCTTATCCATGGACTTTTTGGTGATTTAAACAACTTAGGAATATTAGGGCGTGATTTACAGCAATATTATCCGGTGATTCAGATTGATGTACGAAATCACGGTATTTCTCCCCGCATGGAAAATATGGATTATCGTGACATGGCACAAGATGTGCTGGCCCTTCTTGACGAACTCGATATAGCAAAAGCCATCATTATAGGTCATTCCATGGGGGGAAAAATCGCCATGAGCATGACAGCAATTGCCCCGGAGCGCATTGAGAAAATCGTAGTGATTGATATGGCTCCGGTTGCTTATCAGGCAAGGCGTCATGACAGTATTTTTGCGGCACTGCACAAAGTAACGAAAGCGGGTGTACAAACCCGGCAGGCAGCTACAGACATCATGCTTGAAGATATTAAAGAAGATGGCGTGATCCCATTTCTACTAAAATCATTCCGTCAGGGGGAATGGAGATTTAACCTACCCGTTCTGCAAAAAGAATACGAAAAAATTATCGGCTGGGAAACAATTCCGGCATGGCATAAACCAGCCTTATTTATTCGTGGTGGAAATTCCGATTACATTACGGAAGAATACCGGCAGGATATTATTAATCAATTCCCACAAGCCACTGCCTGGGTTGTCGCGGGAGCCGGTCATTGGGTTCATGCAGAGAAACCTGAAGCAGTACTCCGGGCAATTCATCGATTTTTAGGTACTGAATAAAAAAATAGGATATCAGCCTAGCTTAATATATGGGTTGATATCCTTACTAAACATACCCGATATTATTATAGAATAACAATATACTTAAAATAAAATATCCAATTTATTTATCATATTCCATTAAAATAACATACCTGACATAAAAATAATCATATTAAACCGGATATTTATATATTAAGGTAATCCCCAGAAAAAAAACATCAAATGTTATATCGCTGACAAATTTAATTCTTATACAACAGCAAAAAATTCCGCTTATTTTTTACCTTAGTTTTGTTTCTCTTATCTTAGTTAAGGACAGAAAGTAATGAATGAAAAAAACGTATATAACGCTATCGCTGATGTTTATGAAAGATTTTCAGATTCTGCTCCGCAGATAGAGGTAGAAATCAGGACGGTTTTTGGGCTGGCAGGTGAGATACAGGGAAAATCAGTATTAGATTTAGCCTGTGGCTATGGCCTGTTTAGCCGACTTTACAAAAGCCGTGGGGCATCAAAAGTTGTTGGTGCCGATATCTCAACTAACATGATTGAAATTGCAAGAAACAAGTCTCGGCAATATGGTGATGGTATCGAATTTCATGTCAGAGATGTCTGCAACATGGAATCATTGGGTAAATTTGACATCATTAACGCATCCTGGCTATTTTGTAATGCTATCTCACTTGAAGAGCTTGAAATGATGTTCCGCACAGTTGCTAATAATCTGGCACCTTCCGGTAAATTAATTGCTTACACTATTGAACCTGACTACCAGTTAACAAAAGGCAATTGTTCCAATTATCTCTGCGATATTCTTAGCGAAGAGCACTGTAGAGGCGGCCTCCTCTTTAAAGCCGAATTTACCTTTCCATCACGTAACCCTCCTCTTCCTCCTGCACCTTTCACAATGTATAGCTGGAGCCGTGAACAACACGCAGAGGCAAGTCATAAAGCGGGTTTACAGATTGAATGGCATAAGCCCATGCTGTCACAAAGTGATATTGATAACCAGCCAGCTGGTTTTTGGGATACTTACCAGAATAACTGCCATGAAGCCGCGTTTGTTTGTAAATTCCTATAATATCAATCGACCAATCTCTTCATTTTTCAACATTGACTAAAATATATATCAACCCAAATATTAAAAGGGTTGATATTTCCCCTAAAAGAGGGAGGAATATCATTAATAGAAAATAAACCCTAATTTAAAACACTTGATTTTATTTTTACATTAACCAAAAAAAACACACAAATAACATATACCCTATGGATTTCGAGTTGCATCGCGGCGGCGAGGGAACACATCCCCGGGAGCATAGAAAACTATGTGACCGGGGTGCGTGAACGTAGCCAACAAAGAGGCAGCTTGAAAGACGACGGGTATAAAAATAATTATATAAAATTTAGTTCTTATACATTAATGTAAATTACATAAAAGAAAACCACCAAATATTATAACAATAATAAATTTTTTTAGAAAACAGCAAAAAAATTCTGTTTATTCCTTTTATCTTAGTTTAGGACTGAAATAATGAATGATAAAAAATTATATGACCCTATTGCCGGTGTTTACGAAAGTTTTTCAGATGCAGCCCCTCAGATTGAAATAGGGATCAGGACAGTCCTTGAACTGGCAGGTAATATACAAGGAAAATCAGTATTAGATTTAGCCTGTGGTCAAGGTCTTTTTAGCCGGCTTTACAAAAGCCATGGGGCATCAAAAGTTATCGGTGTCGATATCTCAGCTAATATGCTTGAGATTGCAAAAAACATCTCTCAACAACACGGTGATGGTATCGAATATCATGTCAGAGATGTCTGCAAAATGGAATCATTGGGTAAATTTGACATCATTAACGCATCCTGGCTATTTTGCCATGCAGTATCACTTGAAGAACTTGAAAGCATGTTCCGGGTAATTGCTGATAACCTGACACCTTCCGGGAAACTGGTTGCTTACACATTTTCGCCTGACTATCGGTTAGCACAAGGTAACTGTACCAATTATCTCTGCGATATTCTTAGCGAAGAACCCCACGGAGAAGGTCTGTTCTATACAGCTAAATTTATGGCTCCCCCACATAATTCCTCTTTTCCTTTTACAATGTATAGCTGGAGCCGTGAGCATTTTGCAAAAGCCAGTAAAAAAGCCGGATTACAGCTTGAATGGCATAAGCCCATGTTGTTGCAAAGCGACATTGATAATCAACCAGCCGGTTTTTGGGATACTTACCAGAATAACTGTCATGAAATAGCCCTTGTTTGTAAGTTACGATAATATACACTTCGTCTTTCAAGTTGCCCCTTTGTTGGCTGCGCTCGTTCACCCCAGTCACATAGTTATCTATGCTCCTGGGGATTTACTCCCTTGCCGCCGCGATGCATCTTGAAATCCATTGTGTATACCAATTAATTATTTTCTTCATCTTTCAATTTGTACCAATAAAATAGAGAATTGAAGGATGAAGAATATAAATCTATAGCCATACTTCTAATAATGAGATATTTCGATAAACTTTCCCATTTTTGTTAAATAAGAAACCATTTTATCTCAATAAATATCATCCAAAAGCGCTCCCTTGTGCGGAAAAACCAAAGTAAACTCCGTGAGATTATTTCTATCTGATTAATTTCATCATATATCCAATGGGTTTATCATAATATCTAGCAAAATCATGTGCCCACTTAAACGAATACATGGCCTATACTCAATGGGATTTCAATATGTATCGCGTGGGCATCAGAAAAAAATTTCTTCTTTTTGTCATACCATATTATATTTTTGAAATTCAGTTCACAATTTGAGCGCATGACTATGACAAACATCGATCTCAACTCAGACATTGGCGAAGGCTTCGGCCCGTGGACTATCGGCGATAATGTGGATGAATCAATTATGGCATTAATCAGCTCAGCCAATATTGCCACCGGTTTTCATGCGGGCGATCCCTGCATTATGCGTAAAACCGTGGAGCTGGCACACCAAAAAGGCGTGTCCATTGGTGCCCATCCCGGATTCCGCGATCTTGTCGGATTCGGCCGCCGTCATATCAATACCACCCCACAAGAATTAACCAACGATGTGTTATATCAGCTCGGTGCATTACGCGAATTTGCTGCGCTGTATAACCTTCCGCTAAAGCATATAAAACCACATGGTGCCTTATATATGCATCTGGCCCGTGACAACGATGCCGCGCATTATTTCGTCTCCACACTGCATAAACATGCTCCTGAACTGGCCATATTCTGCATGCATGGTTCGGCTATCTGTCGTGAGGCAGCCAAACTCGGTCATCCCGTGGTTTGTGAGTTCTACGCTGACCGCGATTACGATCTCAGTGGCTCTATTGTATTTACCCGTCGGGTTACGCCGCTCGATCCTGAAATAGTCGCTGATAAAGTGTTACGAGCCTGTCAGGAGGGTAAAGTCCGTACCGTAGAAGGAGCCGATATTGACGTTGAATTTTCCTCTGTCTGCCTGCACAGCGATACGCCCGGCGCACTCCCACTACTTCAGGCAATAGTCACCCGTTTACAGCTCGCAGGCATCACGATTACACCTCCACAGCCGCATAAATGATTGTATAAAAAGAAGGAGTGCTGATATGTCTGACCCGAATTTACGCTACACCTTCGGCGGCGACGAACATCTTTTTATTGAAATCAGCGAAGCAATGTCTCTGAAGGCATTCTTTCGTAGTATGTCGTTAACAAAAGCGATTAAAAACCTTGCATTACCGGGCATATTCGATATTTGTCTGGCAAATGCATCATGCCAGATACGCTTCAATCCGGATATTCTGCCACCCCTAACATTACTGGAGAAAATTCAGGCCGTAGCGGAACAAGAAAACACCGGGGAAAAACTCTCTACGCGCATTATCGAAATTCCGGTGCTTTACAATGATCCCTGGACGCATGAAACCCTGATGCGTTTTCGGGAACGCCATCAGGATCCACACTCCACCGATCTGGAATACGCAGCGCGAATCAACGGCCTGGCTGATATTGATGCATTTATCGCCCAGCACAGCGGCGCTCCCTGGTTTGTTTCTATGGTCGGCTTTGTTGCCGGATTACCCTTTATGTACCAGATGGTAGAACAGGAACAACAAATTCAGGTGCCTAAATATCTGATCCCCCGTACGGATACCCCACAGCTTTCACTGGGACACGGCGGGTGCTTCGGCTGCATTTACTCTGTACGGGGTGCTGGGGGTTATCAGCTCTTTGGCGTGACTCCAGCCCCTATTTACGATACCCAACAGCGTCTGCCATATCTTAAAGATTCTATGGTCTTTTTTCGCACAGGCGATATCGTTCAGTTCAAGCCTATCAATCGCGATGAGTATGATCAGGCTATTTCACAAGTTGAACGAGAAGAGTTTGCATTGCGTATTCGTCCTGTTGAGTTTGACCTTGCGGCCTTTGAAGCAGACCCACAATCTTGCACTGCAAATTTGCAGGAGGTGCTATATGGCGATTGAGGTGTTATATGTCAATTGAAGTGTTATATGGCATTAAGGTGCTGAAACCGGGGCTGTCAAGCTCAGTACAGGACGCTGGCCGGGAAGGCTACTATCACGTAGGTATTCCGCCTTCCGGTACGCTGGATCGTTTTGGGCTGGCAGTCGCAAATCTACTGGTAGGGAACACGCCGGATACAGCGGGCTTGGAGTGTACTCTGATGGGACCGGAACTGCTCTTTGAGCAGGACACCGTTTTTGCTGTCAGCGGGGCACCAATGGGCATACAACTGGATGGGCAGCCCGTTTCCCTTAATACCTGCCTGCTGGCGCAAAAAGGGCAGCAGCTGAAAATAACCGGCTCATCTTTAGGTGCCCGTAGTTATCTTGCCATCGCAGGTGGTATCGATGTACCTCTGGTACTGGGAAGCCGCTCCACATACAGCCTCGGCTCGCTGGGTGGATATCAGGGCCGCCGGTTACAGGCCGGAGATACGCTTCCTGTAACGGCGCATTGTGGGCAAGGCCCTGTTGGTCATCACCTGCCGGAAGAGTTTAAACCGGAATTTCATAAACATGCCGAACTTCGGGTGGTTCCCGGTATGTATATTCATCGCCTGACGGCAGAATCCGTTGACAGTTTTTTCAGTGATGAATGGAGGATCAGCTCTGAATCTGATCGTATCGGTTACCGCTTTCTGGATGGGCGTCCACTAAATTTTGTGGAGCGCACACCGCCGTTTGGCGCAGGCTCTGATCCCTCCAATATTGTGGATGCCTGCTACCCTATTGGCTCTATCCAAATTCCCTCAGGGCGTACTCCCATCGTCTTACATCGGGATGCTGTCTCCGGAGGTGGCTACATGACACTGGGCACCGTCGTCAGCAGCGATCTGGATATTCTCGGGCAGTTACCTCCCGGTGCCAAAGTAAAATTTATCCAAGTGACATTACAACAAGCGCTGGCTATCCGGCATACGTTTCAGGAAAAACTGCAACGGCTGGTCACCGCACTATCCTAGTAACCCTACAAATTTATGCCATTTTCAGGAGAATAATTGATGAAAAATACAGAGTTGAATCAACGTCGTCTGAATGCTACTCCACGCGGAGTGGGTGTGCTGAGTGACTACTTCGTGCAAAAGGCGGAAAATGCTACTCTGTGGGATGTAGAAGGTAACGAAATCATCGATTTTGCGGCTGGCATTGCTGTACTGAATACAGGTCATCGTCACCCTGAAATCGTATCCGCAATTGAACAACAACTAAAAGCATTCACCCATACCGCATATCAAATTGTGCCTTATGAAAGCTATGTGACACTGGCAGAACGTATTAATGCGCTGGCACCGATCAACGGCCCGACAAAAACCGCGTTCTTCACCACCGGAGCGGAAGCCGTCGAAAATGCCGTGAAAATCGCCCGCGCTTATACCCGTCGGCCGGGAGTGATTACTTTCAGTGGTGGCTTTCATGGTCGTACTTTTATGGCGATGGCGCTCACAGGCAAAGTAGCACCGTATAAAATCGGCTTTGGCCCATTCCCCGGTTCCGTTTACCACGCCCAATATCCTAACGGGCTTCACGGAGTATCAGTCGATAATGCTCTGGCAAGTCTGGAACATATTTTCAAAGCCGATATCGCACCGGATCAGGTAGCCGCCATTATTATTGAGCCAGTACAGGGTGAAGGCGGATTCAACATGGCGCCCACCGAGTTTATGCAGGCGCTACGTACATTGTGCGATGAGCATGGCATTCTGTTAATCGCCGACGAAGTACAAACTGGCTTCGCCCGCACGGGAAAACTGTTTGCGATGGAACACCACAATGTAAAAGCAGACCTGATCACGATGGCGAAAAGTCTGGCGGGAGGGATGCCGCTTTCCGGTGTAGCGGGACGTGCAGAAGTGATGGATGCACCGGCACCCGGAGGGCTTGGCGGCACCTATGCGGGCAATCCACTGGCGGTGGCAGCCGCCCATGCAGTACTTAACATCATCGAAAAAGAGCAGTTGTGCGAACGAGCTAATCAGCTTGGTCAGCATCTGGTAGAAATACTGGCACAAGCGCGCACTCAGTGCCCGGCAATCGCCGAAATTCGCGCTCTGGGTTCCATGGTTGCGGTGGAATTTAACGATCCACAAACCGGTAAACCCTCACCAGAATTTACCCGCGAAGTACAAACCCGAGCTAAACGCGAAGGGCTGCTATTATTGAGCTGCGGTACTCACGGTAATGTGATCCGTTTCCTCTACCCGCTGACGATACCGGAGGCCCAATTCGGTAAGGCACTGCAAATTCTGTCACATATTCTGAAAAATTAAACCACATAGCCCCGGATGTAGTACCACATCCGGGATTTTCTATTTAGATTTGATATATTATACACAATGTATTTCAAGATGCGTCGCGGCGGCAAGGGAACTCATCTCCGGGAGCATAGATAACCGTATGTTTATAAAAACGGTGACCGGGGTGAGTGAGCGCAGCCAACAAAGAGGCAACTTGAAAGACGAAGTGTATATTTAATTTTCAGCAGGAGAGTTCATAACCTCTACCACCTGATCCAGCAGTGCTGAATTACAGGCCGAAACCAGACTGCCACCAAACATAGCTCTTTTCCGGCTGCCGTTCAGTGCACAAAAATCACCACCCGCTTCTTTAATACAGGGCAGAATTGCCGCACTGTCCCAAGGTTTCATGATGGTATCAATAGCACAGTGCAACCTTCCGGCTGCAACCATCGTGTGCTGGTAGCAATCATTAACAAAGACAAAATCCCGGGCAGATTTCACTAACCCATCCAGATTATAAGCTACGGTGCCATTTTCCAGATGATAACCGGAACTGTGTATACCGGAAGCTGCAATCACAGCATTGTTAACAGATGTTGGTGAGTTATCCATCACTTTAAGCTGGCGTAACGGCTTGCCTTCCACACTCATCCAGCACCCTTCCCCTTGTGAAGCATAAACAACGGTGGAAATTGCCGGAAAACTGATTACCCCAAGTTTTGGCTCGCCATTTTCGACAAAAGCCAGTAACGTACTAAACAACGGTACGCCATACAAAAATGCCCTTGTCCCGTCAATGGGATCAATAATCCAGCCTGATTCGAATTTATCACTGCCATCCAGCCCAAACTCTTCTCCCAGAATAGGAACACCCGGGCTGCGTTTTTCCAGTATGTTACGAATCTCTGTTTCCAGCATTAAATCAGTTTGAGTGACAACAGAACGATCCGGCTTATAGTCAAATTGTCCGGCTCCGTCAAACGCATCCTGAGTCCGTTTTCTGATTGTATTTACTGCTTCAAGGGCAATTTCTAGCATCTTTGTATCACTCCTCAAGGTATCGTTTAACGTCATTTCAGCGTGGCAATTCTATGATAAAAGCCATAATTATGTCTTGTTAAAAACATATTTTACAGAAAAATAAAAACAAATTAAGAAAATAAAAAACAGAAAAAAGAAAGTAAAATGGGCTTTCACACCATACTTATTTGAAGAATTTATCATTTAATAATCATTTAATTAAATAAAAAATAAATTATCACACTTTCCTTAATTTCAAAAAAAAATAAAAATAAAAAGAAAAAAATAAAATAAAAATACATAATTAATTATAAAAAAATTTCTAGATAATATTGACACATTGGTATAAGT